>JALQST010000041.1 GCA_023264315.1 Nodosilinea sp. BSH.14 | reverse complement strand
TCGGCGTCGCGGATCGTCGAGAGGCGGTGGGCGATGACGAAGCTGGTGCGTCCGGCCATCAGGCGGTTGAGGGCTTCTTGAATTTTGGCCTCGGTGCGGGTATCGACGTTGCTGGTGGCTTCGTCGAGGATCACCAGGCGGGGGTTGGCCACCATCATGCGGGCAATGGTGAGCAGTTGGCGTTGGCCCTGGCTGAGGTTGCTGCCCCGTTCGGTGAGCAGGGTGTCGTAGCCGTGGGGTAGGCGCAGGATGAAGTCGTGGGCGTTGGCCTGTTTGGCGGCTTCGATGCAGTCGGCTTCGCTGGCTTCTAGGCGGGCGTAGCGCAGGTTGTTGAGCACCGTATCCGAGAACAGGAAGGGTTCTTGCAACACGATGCCGACCTGTTGGCGCAGGCTGTCCTGCTGTACGTCGAGGAGGTTGTGGCCGTCGATGAGGATGGCTCCGGCGTCGATGTCGTAGTAGCGGGTGAGCAGGTTGATGATGGTGCTTTTCCCGGCTCCGGTGGGGCCGCAGAGGCCGATGGTTTGGCCCGGTTCGGCGATGAAGCTGTTGTGTTTGAGGACGCGCTGCCCCGGCACGTAGCCAAAGTCTACCTGGCGAAATTCTACGCGGCCCTCGATGGGGGGCAGGGAGGTGGCGTTGGGGGCATCCTGCACGACGGGGGCTTCGTCCAAAATTTGGAAGATGCGCTCGGAGGAGGCAATGGCGGCGAGCAGGAAATCCAGCGTGTTGGCGATGTTGATGATCGGCAGGCCCATCTGGCGGGTGTATTGCAGAAAGGCGGTGACGGTGCCCACATCGGCCTCGCCGCGCAGGGTGAGCAGGCTACCCACCAGGGCGACGAGGGCCACATCTAGGTTGGTGAGCACCAGGGTGAGGGGGCGGCTGAGCAGGGCCACAAACCGCGCCCGAATGCCCACTTCCATGGCGGCGCGGCTGACCTCCTCAAAGGTGGCGATGGCTTCCTCCTGGCGCTGGTAGGCGATCACCACCCGTTCGCCGCTGACGGTTTCTTCCAGGATGCCGTTGAGTTCGCCCATTTCCGCTTGCAGGGCATCGAAGGCGGGGCCAGAAATGCGGCTGACCATGCCCAAAAAGCCCAGCACCAGGGGCACAATCACGCAGGCGGCGATGGCCATGCGCCAGTTCAGAAGTACCATAGCTAGGATGATGAACAGCACCTTGAGGGTCTCGCCCAGCAGCATCCCTAGGCCGTTGCGGAAGAACTGGGCCACCACCTCGGCATCGTCGCTAACGCGGCTCATCAACTGGCCGATGGGCTGACGGTCAAAAAAGTTTAAAGACAGGGTTTGCATGTGCTCAAACACCTGTCGGCGCAGCACGTAGAGGGCGCGTTGGGTAACGTTGGCCAGCACCTCCCCCTGGAGCACCAGCAGCAGCCAGCTCACCACCGCCGCCACCACCATGAGCCCCGCCAGCCGGGTTAGGTAGGGGCCATCCAATCCAGCACTGAGGCTATTGAGACCTTGACCCAACAGGAAGGGAATGAACAAATTCAGGGCCGTCCCAACCATCAGCAGCACCACCACCAGGGCCATTTCCCAGCGGTAGCGGGTGACGTAGCTCAATAGTCGCCCCAAAGCCTGGGGCGGTGGGGCCAACTCCGGCGGCGCAACTTTGACCCGATGGCGACGCAGAAACCGTTTCATAGCGGAGCTCCCCCTAGCTGCGATTGATAGATGTCTTGGTAGAGGAGGCTGGTAGCCAGTAGGGTTTCGTGGGTGCCCTGGGCGACCAGTTCTCCGGCCTCTAGTAAAAAGATGCAGTCAGCGGTGAGGACGGTGCTAATCCGCTGGGCCACGTAGAGCTTGGTGGTGGCGGCCATCAGATTTTGCACGGCCTCCTGGACGCGGGCCTCGGTGGCCATATCCAGGGCGCTGGTGCTGTCGTCGAGGATAAGAATCCGGGGCTGCACCGCCAGGGCACGGGCAATGGAAATCCGCTGCCGTTGCCCGCCGGAAAAGTTGCTGCCGCGCCGCGCCACGGGGGCATCGTAGCCCTCCGGCATGGTGCTGATGAACCCGTGGGCATCCGCTGCTGCCGCCGCCGCCACCAGTTCTTCCTGTTCCGCTTCGGGCCGACCGTAGCCGACATTTTCCCGCACCGTGCCGCTAAAGAGAACGGCCTCCTGGAGGGCAATGCCCACCCACTGGTGCAGGGTTTCGGGGGCTAGGTCGCGCACGTCGATGCCGTCGATGAGAATGCGGCCCTCGGTCACGTCGTAGAACCGGGGAATCAGATTCACCAGGGTGGATTTGCCGGAACCCGTCGCCCCCAAAAAGGCCACGGTCTGCCCCGGCTCGATGGTGAGGCTGATGTTTCGCAGCACGGGGGTGGGAGTGTCCCCCGGTGGGGCCGGATAGCCAAAGCTGACGTTCTCAAACACAAGCCGCCCTTGGGTCGCCTCCGTTGCTGAGGGCAAGACAGGCTGGCTGGGCTGGTCGATGTTGGGCAGGGTGTCCATCACCTCAAACATCCGCTCCGCCGAGGCTTCGGCAGCCGTCACCTGGGGTGTAATCACCGCCAGCACCACCAGGGGCATCAAAATGGTGACGAGATACTGGGTAAAGGCCATCAGTTCGCCCACGGTGCTCTCGCCCTGGCTCACCGCCCGCCCACCAAACCACAGCACCAGCGCCGTGGCCAGGTTCACAATCAAGAAAAAACTGGGCTGCAACGCCGCCACGTAACGCATCGGGTGCAGAGAGGCCTGCCGAAACGCCTGGTTGGCCCGGTCGTAGCGGCGATTTTCGTAGTCTCCCTGCACAAAAGCCTTCACCACCCGCACCCCGGCGAGGCTCTCCTGCAACACCTGATTGAGGTCGTCCAATTTCTGCTGCTGCACCTCAAACAGGGGGGAAATCTTAAACAGAAACACCGCCAAAATTCCCAGCACCGCCGGAATCACCAGCAGCAAAATCCACATCAGCCCCGGACTGTTGTGGTAAATCAAAATCAGCGCCCCCACAAACATCACCGGAGCCTGGGCCAGGGACAAAATTACCTGCTGCACCGCCCCCTTAATGGCCGTCACATCGCTGGTCATCCGCACCATCAGGTCGCTGGTGGGGAACTGATCCAGGTTGCCAAAGGTAAAGGTCTGAATTTTGCGATACTGCCGCATCCGCACCGCGTGGGCCGTACGCTCGGCAAACTGCACCGCATAGTAGGCGTTGGCGATGGTAAACACCGCACTGCACACCGCAAACAGCACCATCCACAGCACCGCCCGCACCATGGCATCGCGATTGCCGGGAATAATGCCGTCGTCAATGAGACTTTGGCTCATCAACGGAATCAGCAGGGTAAACAGGGCCGAAATCGCCAGAAAGACCTGCGACATCCAGAAAGGCCGCTCGTAGCCCCGGTAAATCTGGATGAATCGCCGCAGATTCGGCAAAAAGCCCGTCAAAATTCTAGGATTTCCCTGCGTAAAGGTCATGGCGTTCTCCTGCATCCAGCCCCCTAGAGAGGTACCACGGTTTTGGCAATCTGGGGCTATTCCTCAACAAATGCTAAGCTCGGGAGCATCCCAGACCGCTCCTCAGCCCTCGGGGCATCGCCCAGGGCCACACCAAATTCTTGGTGAGATCTTTTTTCGTTTTTTGCGCACAATACTATCATTCAGGTTGACCGAAGGTTCCCCAGGCTTGTAAGGGTCAGGTGGGCTGCTGCATTTGAGACAAATCCCATGGGGCCAATTGATCATCGACCCAATGACCCATCGCTGCCGCCCCCGGCTTCGGCGGCTAATGAGGCCTTAAAGGGTCTGAGCCAAGACCTAGAGGCCCTACGGCAAAAGGTTTCGGCCCAGTTGACGGAGGATATCACCTATCTGCAAAACCGCAAGCAGCGGCTGATGGCCGACATTGAAACCCTGGAGGACGATTTTTATCAGCTCAAGGTTGAGCACCAGGCGTTGCAAGACAGCCAAAGCGAACTGCTGAGTGAGCAGCAAATGGTGCAGCAGCAGGCTTGGGCCAAGCGCTTGGCCCAAGCCCTCGCGACCCATCTCCAGGCTCGGTTAACCGAGTCGCTGCTGGCTCCCGGTGTGGTCACAGGGGGCAATACCCTCGCCTCCTTCAGCGAGGCCAGTGATCGGCTTTCCGCCCTCGATAACAGCCTCCACAGCGCCCTCAAGGCCCTTCAGCAAGACCTCCAGGGCTACCAGAGCAGCCTGTCCCAGCAGGTCAGCCGGATGCACAGCATGGAGCAGCAGGGGGAGGCTATCCTTGAGGCCCTCGTCACCCGGCTCAGCCAGGAACTTCAGGCCCAGATGGCGCAGCCCGCCCAGCGGATGCCTCGGCGCGACCACCCCCCAGACATGGCCCTGCCCGCCAGCCCACGATCCCCAGAACTGCCCGCCAGTGGGCCGTGGGGGCGTCCGCCCAGCCCTTGGCCCAGTGCGCCCCCGCCCCCCCGTCCTACCCCAGCGGTTCAGACTTCGGCGGGGGTGTCCCCCATTGCCATCGCCTCTCCCCATCGGCGGGAAGGCCGAAGGGAGGCGCAAGGATCCCCATCGTCTCTGGCGTCTACCGCCTCGGCTCCGGCTCAGCGCCCCCCGACCACCCCCCCTGCGCCGCCCCCCCGGTCATCGGCCCCAGGAGCCCCAGGAGCCCCCAGCCGTAGCCAACTTCAGGGGGGGCTAATGTTGATTATTCTGTCCACCCTGGCCCTGTCCATTCACAATGTGTTGGTGGGGCTCATGGGCTATGGCGGCTATCTGTTTGGTCACATCCCAGTAACGGCCATTTTCCCCCTCGTGATTCCCAATTCTCTGCTGCTGCTGTGGTTGCGGATGGTGGTGGTGGTGCCGTTGATGGTGCTGGTGGCTCGGCGGTTGCGCCCCACCGTGGGCCAAGACATCACCCAACTGTTGACCCAGGCGGATCGCAAGCCCCTGTTCCAGGTGTTGGCCAGCGGCAGTTTCCTGTTTCTGTCCCAGGTGTTGATCTACAAAGCCATTGCGGAGGTTGGCCCCGGTGTGGCCGTTACCCTGCTGTTCATGTATCCCTTGATTACGGTGCCCCTGGCCTGGGCGCTGTTTGGCGATCGGCCCACCCCCCTCCGCCTGGTGGTGATGTTCGCCATCACCATGGGCATCGTCTTCACGGCCCTGCCCCGCATTTCCAACGACATCGGTGCTAGCGGTGTGGTTTCGCCCTGGGGCGTGGGGGCGGCGATGCTCTCCAGCGTGGCCTTCGCCCTCTACCTGGTGGCCATGCAGCTCAGTTTTCGGCGGCTGCATCCGGTGCCCGTCAGCCTCATGCAGTTTTCCACGGTCTTTGTGCTCACTAGCGGCTTTTTGATCATCGGATCCTTCTTTGGCGTGCAGCCCAGCGAACCCTCCAGCCACCTCGGCCTTTACCTGGGGGGGCTGCTGTTGGGTGGGCTCACCCTGCTGGGCTACCTGTTTAATAACTATGGCGTCAAGCTGATGGGGGCGGCCCAGGCGTCTATTGTGGTGGCCAGCGGCCCCGTGGTGACGGCAATGCTGGCCTATTGGATGCTGCCCGGGGGGCCATCCACCCTGCAATTTATCCAATGGATGGGGGTGTTGCTCGTCACCCTGGGGGTGGTGTCCCTCAGCCTGGAGCGGCTGATAAGCCTCAAACGGGCCGCTCGCCGTTCCGAACCCACCTGATTATCCGCCGAATCTTCGATACACTGGAACTCACTGCCTGTGTCACTCCTTGTCCGCGATCTTTTGCCATCACCGTTATGACTTGGGTTCTGACTACGGCGACTGTCGCCGCTGCCTCGCCAACCATTGCCCCCGAGAAAACTCGCCAGACCACTCGCCAGCCCTACCCAAACTACAAAATCATCGTCCTCAACGACGACGTCAATACCTTTCAGCACGTGGCGGAATGCCTGGTGAAATATATCCCCGGTATGGGGGCCGACCAGGCTTGGAACCTCACGAACCAAATTCACTACGAAGGGCAGGCGATTGTGTGGGTTGGCCCCCTAGAACAGGCGGAACTGTACCACGGCCAACTCACCCGGGCTGGGCTCACCATGGCTCCCCTGGAAAGGGCTTAATCCTGCGGTAGACTGTCCATCAGCGGGGTGAAGGCATGGCCTGTCTCCCCCGTTTGATCGCACCATAGCCCCCTCGATTTCCCCTAACTCCATTTCCCCTATAAGAAGCCCCCTTTATGAAGCAAGCCTCGGACGGTCGCCTCGTTTGGAATCACTCCACCCATCTACCGGGGCTCATCCCCATTCTGGAGCGCCTGCTGACCCAACCGGGCATTGGCACCGTCACCCCCGGCGTGATTGCCAACGTCCGCGCCCATTCTCCCGAACTGCGGGTGAAGGTGTCGGTACCGATTCGGGGCGGCTTTAAGTTAATTGCTCGCAAGGGCAAAACAGTGCAAGAGGTGTTTGTACTAACCGATTTGGATAAAGCTGGACTGGAAGCCGCTGTGGCCAGGGCTATTGAGGCCGCCTAGCATGTCCGGGGACACCGCTGATTCCCTGGCCCATGCTTCCCCCACCCATCCCGCTGGATCGTCCTCCCTGGGGCCACGCGTCCCAAGGTCGCCCTCCCCGCTGCCGCACCACCAGCGAGAAGGACAGGTGACATTTACCGTGGGGGACGCCTTCTACCGCCGCCAAAGCGCCCTAGCCCGCGATTTGGCGGTTCTAGTGGCCACCCTAGAAAAACAACGCCTCGGCCATTTGCGAGTCCTCGATGCCATGACCGGCAGCGGGGTGCGGCCCTTGCGGTACCTCCTAGAAGCCGGGGTCGACTGGGTGTGGGCCAACGAGGGCAACCCAGAACTAGCCGATACCCTGCACGCCAACCTGGCCCCGGTGGACGCTACCCGCTACCGCCTCACCCACGAGGACGCCCAGGCGGTTTTCTTTCGCTGCTACCAGGAACGGGACTTCTACGACCTGGTGGACATCGACAACTTCGGCAGCCCCAACCCCCACACCAGCAATGCCCTCTGGGCCGCCAAAATCGGTGGCCTGCTCTACCTCACCAGCACCGACGCCCGATCCACTAGCGGCCACGACCCCGAACGCAGCCTCCGCATCTATGGGGCCTCCGCCCGATCCCACCCCGCCGTTCACGAGCAGGGGCTACGGCTGCTGATCGGCCATGCCGCCCAAACCGCCGCCGCCCGTGGGCTAGGTATCCAGCCCGTGTTTTCTCTATTCACCGGGCAAGTCCACCGGGCCATGGTGCGCCTGGTCAAACGCCCCACCCTCTCCAGCCACACCTACGGCTTCCTAGGCTATTGCCACACCTGCGGCCAATTTCAAACCGTGGACTGGCGCAACCTAGGCCGCGTAATCTGTCCCGGTGATCACTCCACCGAAGGCAGCACCGCCCCCACGCTCAGCGGCCCCCTATGGCTGGGCGATCTGCACCACGGCCCCACCCTCGCCGCCATGACCGCCCTAGCTGAAACCTGGGGCTGGTCGGCCCAGGCCAACCGCCTAAACCGCATGGCCGCCGAAATTTCCCTGCCGCCCTACTACTATCCCCTCGGCGAACTAGGCCGTCGAGGCCAGCACGATATCCCCAACCGCGACCACCTAATCGCGGCCCTCCAAACCCAGGGCTACCGCGCCTCCGTGCCCAGTTGCGACCCCCAGGCCATCAAAACCGACGCCCCCCTCTACCGCTGCCTTACCCTCGCCAGAGATCTCCGTTGAGACGCTTAAGTTTACAGCGTTTACTGGGCTAGCCGACCCTGGACGATGCTGGGGCGATCTTGGGCACTTTGAGTGGTGTGTTCGACCCAGGCCCGGTAGTCGTGGATGAGATGATGCTCAATGCGGCTTTTCATGGTCATCAAAATGCCGTTGAGGAAGGTGCGCCCGGTGGCATCGAGTATCCCGTGGGGCATATGTTTGATGGGCGGCGGCATCTCCAACCGAATGGTGAGGTTGGCTTCGCCCTGAACTTCGGTATGGTGTTCCTTGCGATGGGGTTTGAGGATACCCTTCAGGCCCAGGGAAAAGGACTCATTAATGTGACTGAGATAGCCAGGGCCACGTACCTCAGAATCCAGTGCCTCTAGGCAAAGGGAGCCGTCGGCCAAGTCCCACACCCGCAGATCCGTAGTGGGTTCGACATGGATGCCAAAGAAGTGCAGGGGTCGCAAACTCAGGCGATACACGCCCTCGGCCCGAGGTTCAATGCGACGCGGATCGGTAATGGCCTGCACCAAGCGCTGGGGCTGACGCAGGTAGTGCTCAATGGGAATGGCCTCGTGGGGCACCCGCACATTCAGGGCTTGGCTGGCGTGAAACTCTTTCATAGGAGAACGGTACCTGAAAATGGGGATTGCTATCGAACAGATAAAGTTTTGTGACGCGAGCTCATTTTTATTGTAGGCGCTTCCACCAAAACGGTGACTTTCTACCAAAACGGTAGGGGCTAGGAGACCTGGGCCCTCAGGGGCAAGCCGTTGATCGGTCGTGCCGCAAGGATGAATCGGGTAGACCGAGGACTTCGCCTTCACCGGGGATAACTTCGCCGATGGCATAGGCGGCCATCTGGCGCTGGGTGAGCCAGGTGAGGACAGTCTCGGCCTGGTCGGCGGGGACAATTAGGGCAAAGCCGATGCCCATATTAAAGGTGTGGTACATGGCCCGGGGGGGCACTGCTCCGGCGGTGGCCAGCCACTCAAACACGGGCAGCACAGGCCAGGTGCCGGGGGTGAGGTGGAGGCTTTGGCCGGGGGCAAGGCAGCGGGGCAGGTTTTCTGGCAGGCCACCGCCGGTAATGTGGGCCATGGCGTGGATGGGCAGGCCTTCTCGGCGGGCGGCGAGGATGGGCTCGACATAGATGGTTGTGGGGGTGAGGAAGATTTCCCCGAGGGATTGATTCCCTAGGCGGGGCACCACCTCGGCCCAGTCGTAGCCCGTGCCGCTGCCATCGAGGCGCTTGCCTTCGCTGACCACCTTGCGCACCAGGCTAAAGCCGTTGCTGTGGACGCCGCTGCTGGCGAGGCCGATGACCCGATCACCCACCTGCACCTGGCGACCATCGAGGATTTGGGATTTTTCCACCACGCCGACGCAGAAGCCTGCTAGGTCATATTCTCCAGGGGCATAAAATCCCGGCATTTCCGCCGTTTCACCCCCCAGCAGGGCCGCCCCCGCCTGCCGACAACCTTCAGTGATCCCAGCCACCACCTGGGCCAGGGTTTCTGGTTCCAGTTTGCCCGTGGCCAAATAGTCTAGGAAAAATAGGGGTTCTGCACCGCAGGTCAAAATATCGTTGACGCACATGGCCACCAAGTCAATACCGACGGTGCTGTGGCGCTCGGTGAGTTGGGCAATTTTGAGCTTGGTGCCCACGCCGTCGGTGCCCGAAACGAGGACGGGCTGGCGATAGCTCGCCGGAATTTCGCACAGGCCACTAAAGCCCCCCAGGGCACCCAACACCTCCGGGCGACGGGTGCCATCTACCATGGCCCGAATGCGCTGCACAAAATTACGCCCTGCTACCACGTCAACACCGGCATCACGATAATCCATAGCGGGGAAGTCTTCCTTAGGTTCTAGGCATTTGCTATTGGGGCGCTGGCTAGGCGCGGGTAAACACCGTGGAGCCTACCCAGCGTGTATTTCTATTTATATGATCTTCGCTGCCCCTTACGGCGATGGGTGGCCAAGGCGGTGGAGGCCATTTGAGCAAAACCCTATAGTGAACTAAAAGGTTTTCCCAGCACAATAGGGCCAACCTAGGCGATCAAACTTCATCGTTCGCTGACCCAGATCCCCCAATTCGGCGGTGGCAAATGATGAGTTTTCGCAAACAAAGATTGTTTAATTGATAAGAAAATCAAAAGAACTTACCCCCTTGGCGAGTGCCCCCAATCTCCGATAGGGTAACCGATTCCGAAAATTTGACTGGCTGCGTCGTTCAGATTTTTATCCCGCCAGAGATTTTTTTCGCGATTTTCCCCGGATTCGCAAGGATGGATCTTCGTGCTAAGTTACGTTTCGTCTAAAGCCAAGAGTAAACCTTTGTAACGGATCCGTGCCGCAAGGTTGCCCCGAGGAACCTGTCTTGCTGTCCTCCTTGACATCGAGATTAAGCACCTTCCTTCCTGTTGATCTCTTCTGGTGTGTATGAAACAGTCTGTACTTGGTGGATTAACGGCAGCCGTCCTCCTGTCCACCGTTGGGGCTTCCCTGCCTAGCCATGCTCAATCCGCCGATGAGTCCCGTTCTGTGGCCATTGATGCAACCCTAAAAACCGCTGATCTAGACCAGTCTGAAGCCGCTACAGTTCCCTCCCCGATGGAGGCATCCAACCCTGGAACCAGCGGTCAAACTATCCCTCTTTTTCAAACTTCGGTGACGTCTAATCCAGTGACGCCAGCCTCTCCGTCCCCAGCGGGGGAATTCGCCCCCAGCGAAGCATCTACCTCCCAGCCTCAACGCCAGGATGTAGCTACCCTAGCCACCATCTTGCCCCACGCCCTCGATGAGAACCAGGCCGCTACGATCTACCTCCGTTCCATCCCGGTGATCACCCTAATTGGGGGGGGATTACCCACCCTCGGCGAGGCGAAGCAAGCCCAGCCCGCTAACGCCAGCACCGATCCGGTGATGCGCGCCGATGCCCTGGTGGATCGCCTGTTGGCCCTGGCAGCAACCGAAGACCCCAGCGCCATTGAAGCCCGCTGGTTGCCGGATCAGCAAGCCTTTGGGGTGACTTGGAACGATGAAGTGCTGCTGACCGTGGATTCCCAAACCATCCTGCCCGACACCACGGCCAACCCCGCCGAAGACGTGCTGCAAATGGCCAACCGGATGCGGCGACTGTTGGGCAATGCCCCCGCCCTCAGCCGGGTGGAAGGGATGCCCGCACCGACACGTCCGGCTGCGGCCCCCCAGGTGGGCATCATCACCTCCACGTTGACTGGAATGGCCTCCTGGTATGGGCCGGGTTTCCACGGTCGGCGCAGTGCCAGTGGCGAGGTCTTTAACCAAAACGATCTCACCGCTGCCCACCGGACGCTCCCCTTTGGTACCCGAGTTCGCGTCACCAACCTCAGTACGGGGCAACAGGTGATCGTCCGCATCAACGACCGTGGCCCCTTCAGCCATGGGCGCATTATTGACCTCTCTGCCGCCGCCGCTGGTCAAATTGGCCTCCGAGCGAGTGGGGTAGGCCGTGTTCAACTTGAAGTCCTGTCCAATCCCTAGTCGATTCCTGGCCCGTCGAACGAGGGCAGCGCGGCCCCTGGGTAGGGTTGCCCCCGCTTGTTGAGGTTGGCGTTTCTACGGCCCCTTGGGTTTCCTGAGGGGTTTTTTTGTGGGTCGGTGAGCGATCTGGGTCAGGGGAAAGGATCCACAGGCTCAGCCCAAACGGGTCTCCATCAAAATGGCTACAGCTACACCTGTGTTACCTGGGGATCTATCTATGACTAACGATAATCTGATAGGGTATTGGCCTTGGTTGCAAGTGGCCGGATATTGAGCTGTCACACGGAAACGGCACGGGAGTAAATGCAGGGAGAGGACAGGTGGTGCGAGTACTGAAGACGGTGGACGGCCTAGCCTGTTACTTGGCGCGGCAGCGCAGGGGTCAACGACTGGGGCTGGTGCCCACCATGGGCGGGCTTCACGCTGGCCATCAACGCCTGATGGAACGGGCACAGCGGGAGAATGACCTAGTGGTGGTGAGTATTTTCCTCAACCCGACCCAGTTTGCTCCGGGGGAAGACTTGGATCGCTATCCCCAAACCCCCAGCCAGGATTTTCACCTTTGCGACCAAGTGGGGGTGGATGTTGTCTTTATGCCCACCGCCCGCGAGATCTATGGCCATGCCCAGCCAGCGGCCTTGCACCTCACCCAGGTGATCCCACCAGCGACGATGACCGCTGTGCTGTGCGGCCCCCATCGTCCCGGCCATTTTGAAGGGGTGGCCACGGTGGTTACAAAGTTACTGAGTCTCGTGCACCCCGACCGGGCCTACTTTGGCTACAAGGACGCCCAGCAGTTGGCCATCATCAAGCGTCTCGTCCAGGATTTGAATCTGCCCGTCCAGATTGTGGGCTGCCCCACGGTGCGGGAGGCCGATGGGCTAGCCCTCAGTTCCCGCAATGCTTACCTCAACTCGGTGGAACGCACCCAGGCCACGGCCCTGTATCGAGGGCTGATGGCGGCCCAGGATCGGTTTAAGGCGGGAGAACGCTCCAGTGCAGCACTGGTTGAGGCCGTGCAGACCACCCTGACCCAAGATCCCTCGGTGCAGCCCCAGTATGTGGAACTGGTGCATCCCGATACCCTGGTGCCCTTGGACAACGTGGAGACCCTGGGGCTGTTGGCCGTGGCCGCCCACCTGGGCTCCACCCGATTGATTGACAACATCCTGCTGCGCCACCGCCAGCCTATCCTCGCCATTGATGGCCCCGCCGGAGCTGGGAAGTCTACCGTGGCCCGCCAGGTGGCCAAGCGCCTGGGGCTGCTGTATTTAGACAGTGGAGCTATGTATCGGGCGATTACCTGGCAAGCGCTTCAGCAAGGCGTAGATCTCCAGGACGATGTGGCCGTGGCAGAACTGCTGCAAGACTGCCAGATCACCCTCGCCGCCTCCGGGGACGACCCCGCCTTTGCCGCCTACCCCAGCCGCATTTGGCTAAACGGCCAGGAGGTGACGGAGGCCATTCGCCATGCCAGCGTCACGGCCCAGGTGTCTACCCTTGCGGCTCAACCCATCGTGCGCAAGGTATTGCTCAAGCAACAGCAGCAGTACGGCATGGCCGGGGGCGTGGTCATGGAGGGCCGCGACATTGGTACCCAGGTGTTTCCCCATGCGGAACTGAAAATTTTCCTCACCGCCTCCGTGGCGGAACGCGCCCGCCGCCGCCAGCAAGACCTCAAGGCCCAGCAACAGCCCATGGAAAGCCTCGCTGCCCTAGAACGGGCCATCGATGACCGTGATCGCAAAGACAGCACCCGCCGCGTCGCCCCCCTCCAAAAGGCCGAGGATGCCGTGGAACTGATTACCGATGGGCTGTCCATC
>JALQST010000419.1 GCA_023264315.1 Nodosilinea sp. BSH.14 | reverse complement strand
GGGACAACGCTGACAATACTGCCCAAAGCCATACGGGGCAAGGCGGTTCACCCCCACCAGCGTGGGGACAACCAAGGTTCGAGGCGTTCCGGGCCGTGTTTCTGAAAAGGTTCACCCCCACCAGCGTGGGGACAACGTTGGGTCATGCCGTCGATTTCCAGCATGCAACCGGTTCACCCCCACCAGCGTGGGGACAACACTTCCAAAATAGTCTAATTTACGGGGTTCTGACCAGTAGCACTCCCTCTATGTCTACAAGAGACCTAGAGGGAGTCCCCAGCATTCGGGCTGAAAAGCCCTGTTCTCCGCGTTGGGGATAGATCATCACGGCAGAGCCTTTGCCGAGTTTCTGCTCAATGAGATCCCAGAGTTCATCCCTCACCAGAGCAGAGACCCGTCCTGCAAAGACACCAGCCTTGATCTCAAATAGCCATCGACTTAATTCACCTCGTAGAGCAGGCTTGGCATTCTCCAAAATGAGAACAATCATTTAGTTGTCCTCCTCACCCCAATTTTTGCCACCTTCTACCCACTCCAAAACGTCATCCCATAGGAAGGCGATGGGTTCGTTATCTTCCTCCTCACCAAAGCCAAGCACCCGATCCACGTCCTGCACCAGGCGATTCATCAGGCGATAATCACTAAATCGTTCTCGACATTTCCGGCGTACCAGAGTGTCAAGATCGAAGTAAGTTTCAGCTACAGCCTCAAAAGCGGCTGGAATAGTCGTTTCCGCTTTATATAAATCCGCCACATCATAGACAAAAGACAAGGGCTTACCCGTATGGATGAAGCCCAGGGCTGGGGAGTAGCCCACCGAGTGTAGAGCGGCCTGACAGACCGCATAGAGGCAGGTATTAGCGATGGAAAGGGCTTGGTTGATTGGATTAGCAGCATCCCAATTGTCTTGTTTGTAGTCGCGCCCGCTCCATTCCACTCCCGTTTTTTGGCTCCAGTGTTGGTAGATGGTTCGGACTCTTACCCCTTCATGGCCACGAATTTGTTGCAGAGTCAGGTCATCGCTGAGGGGTTCCTCAAACCGGAAGAGGTACATCCGTCGCACCACCGCCAAACGCTGCATGGAGTCAGCCCATAGGGTCGCCTGATGAATGAGTCTTCTAGCATTGCTAGCCCCGCTGCGGCCATGGGCATAGAAGCGCATTAAGCCTTCGCCCACCCACTGCACCTGACAGGCATTGTCCGATAGGGTTTTGATGGCCGCATGGGTGATCGATGTTCCTGGCCCCAGGAGCAGGGTTGAAATGGCTGCACAGGGCACAAAGAACTTGCTTTTTTCCTTGAAAACGGCAATCGCTCGGTCATCCTGTTCGATGCGACAATGTTCAAAGTACAGGAAACTGATGCGATCACGCGCCTTTGGCAATGTTCGCAGTCTAGACATGGTAGTTGGATTGTGGAATAACGATGTTTCAGGAAGAGAACACGAAGAAGGGCTTATGCTCGAAGTCGGGCAAGCGATAGAAGACCACACCCATAGGATTTGCCACGACCAATACCTTGCTGCACCGCCTTCACAAACGTGCTGGGATCTGTCACCTCCAGAGTGCCTTGGTAGAGGGCAGTTGTCAGCCGTACTGGGGATTGCCCCTTTTGCTTCGTCCCAAACACATTGGGTGAAGGAATCACATCAACCTCTAGCAACCGAAATCCCTGGCGTTCTCCCTGGCGTTCTAGCCAAGCCAGTTGATCTGGGCGGTGGTAAAACCCAGTAATCTTCTTGGTTTTGAAGTCCCGCTTACTGGGGTTAGCCCGTAGGCGAAATTGAAAGCGCCCCTCCGGGAGTAGGTTCATGGGTTTGACCGAATGGTTTTTCAGATAACCAGTGGGCAGCTTGGCCCAGTCGGGTTCAATCTCAGACTGGACTAAGACCACATCACTATCTGGCTCTTGACGAAAGAGGATGTGCCAATCTTGGCGGGGCCGATCACGGTCTTCCTCATCAGGAAAGGCTTGCATCATCCGCTGGTGAAACTTGTGGGCATTACTCAAATCTTGCAACACCACCGTTTCACGGGGATTGAGGATTAGCTGGGAAAGGTACATAAGACCTCCGGCGAATGGTAGGTGGTAGTGACCGTGCGGCGACCAAAGCGGCGACGTTGCCAATCCAGGGGCACATCCTGACGGGTATCAGTGCCATCTTCGGCGTCTAGAACAAGGCGCAGGGGAAACGGCGGAGCCTTGCGGCCTCGATGCTCATAGGTGGCTGTTTGCAGGGCAATTAAAAGGGGCTGTTTCACAATGCCCACTCGGATGGGATGGCTAGGAATAAAGCTTTTGCGACCCAGGTAAAGCTGCCAGCGGGGGGTCTGAAGGGCCGCGTCGAGCTGGCTGAGCAAATCAGTCTCTCCCTCCAGTCCCACCAGGTAGTCGGCATCGGCCACGTAGTAGCGCTCACTTAGGGTAGTGCTGGCCT
>JALQST010000418.1 GCA_023264315.1 Nodosilinea sp. BSH.14 | reverse complement strand
CTACTGAAGCTACCTGAAACGAAAAAGCCCCTCTAACAACTAGAGGGGCTTTTTGCTAGACCGATTGATCTATTGATCTACCAGATCAGCCTAGGCAGATGCAGCAACGGGGTAAACGCTGACTTTTTTGCCGGTTTTGCCACGACGCTCGAAGGTGACAACGCCATCCACGAGGGCAAACAGGGTGTCATCCCCGCCACGACCCACATTTTCACCGGGGAGAACTTTGGTGCCCCGCTGACGGATCAGAATGTTGCCCGCCCGCACGGTTTCGCCGCCGTAGCGCTTCACGCCAAGGCGTTGAGCATTTGAGTCGCGCCCGTTTCTTGTACTACCTGTACCTTTCTTATGTGCCATGGTTTTCCCTAAACCCTATCTATTGTTACTTTAGCGTCATCGCGGTTAGGCATCATGGCCTACTGTTACCGCTGGGCTTCAGCGGATTGGCCTCAGCGGCTATTCAGCTTCAGCGCTGCTGGCAATGGTGTTGCCATTCACCTGGATGGAGTCGATCATCAGACGGGTGAGTTCCTGGCGGTGGCCCTGCTTTTTGCGGGTTTTCTTTTTAGGCTTCATCTTATAGATGATCACCTTGCGGCCCCGGAGGTGGCTAACCACCGTTCCCGTCACCGTTGCCCCTTCCACTAGGGGCTGACCCACCAGGGATTCGCCGTCGTTATTCACAAAGAGCACCTGATCCAGGGTGACTTGCTCTTCGGCTTCCACGGGAAGGCGCTCGATATCATAGAAGCGGCCCGGCTCCACCCGAAGCTGCTTGCCACCCGTTGCCACAATTGCGTATGTCATAGCTATCCTCATAACCGCCGTACAGGTGCCAATCGTATGCGTCCCAGGGGCCGCCGTCGGCCTTGGAAACCTGATCCGGGCGAATAAACACAGTCTTTAATTATCGGAACTGAGCAGCTTCCCTGTCAAGGGGCTGTGCCATTCTGGCAATCAGTCTACGGGATGCTGGCCATAGTAGGGCACCACCTCGGCCCATTGGGGTCTGTGTCCGGCCAGCCAATCTTGATACGCCAGGGACAGGACTTGGGCCACCGTTTGGGCCATATCCTCGGTAGCCGTGACGGCCTGGATGGGGCCAGAAAATTCGGCTAAGGTCTGTTGCCATTGGGCGGGAGAGACCACCTGTTCCGCTTGCAGGGTCTTCAATCCATCGGGGGTGGGCTGATAGAGGGCGGTGAAACGCATGTCCCGCTGGGCTTTGAGGTCTACAGCTAGGACGGTGGCGGGATCGAGATCAGGGCGTTGCTCCACCAGAGACTGGGCCAGGGCGGCGAGGCTGGAGACCCCAAACAGCGGAATGTTCAACTGCTGGGCTAGGGTGCGGGCCGTCACCACGCCGATACGGGTTCCAGTGAAGCCCCCAGGGCCACGGGCCACGGCTAAAAAGGAGAGATCCGCCCAGGTGTAGGGCTGCACAAAGTCTGCCAGGGTGGTGTGCAGGTGCATGGAGAGGTCGCGGCCAAAGTTCCAGGTTTGGGTGCGGGTCGGCTGTTCAAAGTCGCTGATTGCCAAGCCCAGGGCCGGACTGGAGGTGTGGATGGCCAAACCTAACATAAAAAAACTGAATCACAGGTGGGGACTGCCCCCGGTCGTCGCCATCATGCCATAGATTCAGGGGAAAACCGCAGGGGCAAGGCACCGCGCCCGCCAAGACTAGGGCCAACCAGCCTATGGGCAGCGGTTGATTTTGCGATCCCCGCCAATTGACTGTTTTCAATTGACTTTCTTCTATCCCAAGGATTGTTGAGATAGAAAGAATATTTTTGAGCGATTACTTCCCAAAACAAACATCTTTCTTAAGAATTGGATGTTTGGCTAGTCAAATCGCCGCAATGGCCCTATGACAAGGGATTCAGGTCATCTAGAGCAGGCCGATTCGGGGGAAAAACGGTTCAAAATATGAGACCTTTCGCCCAAATAGTGTTGCCCATCTCATTATTCCTTGGGTGTGGGTATGTCAAAATGTAAGCGGTTTTTTGCCAACTCACCTCAGCTCTTGGAGTAGGCAGTCACAATGGACTCGATGGAACTTCTGTATCAATACGCCTGGCTGGTGCCCGTGCTGCCTCTGATTGGGGCGGCGGTGGTGGGCACGGGGCTAATCTCCTACAGCCAGACCACCAGCAAACTGCGGCAAGCGTCCGCCATTTTCATCGTCTCCCTCACTGGGATGGCGATGGTGTTTTCGTTTTTAATTTTTTGGAGCCAGTGGCAGGGCCACCCCGCCCACACCCAAATGTTCGAGTGGGCCTCGGCGGGCGACTTCCGCATCGAGATGGGCTACACCGTTGATCACCTGGCCTCTTTGATGTTGGTGATCGTCACCACCGTCGCCTTTTTGGTGATGATCTACACCAACGGTTACATGAGCCACGATCCGGGCTATGTAAGGTTCTACGCCTACCTCAGCCTGTTTAGCTCCT
>JALQST010000417.1 GCA_023264315.1 Nodosilinea sp. BSH.14 | reverse complement strand
AAAATCCCCCCCGATCCCCAGGCGGGCGAAAAGGCCGAGGCTATGATTGCCGCCCTGGGTGGGGCCGACAATATTCGTACCGTCGATGCCGTCGACCTCACTCGTCTGCGGGTGGAAGTCACTGATCCGGTTTCCGTAAATGAAACCGCGCTCTAATCCGCCGGGGTGCAGGGGATGATGAGAGTGCAGGGAAACGTGCTGCACCTGGTGGTGGGCCTGAATGTCGAACAATATGCCGGGGAAATTACCCAGCGTCTCGGCCCCAAGGTTTAGAGCTAGAACCACGAGATCCCAGGGTTCTTGAAGAACCCTGGGATCTGAAACCTAGGACTCTCCCACCGCCCCATCTCCCTGGCATACGGCCCTCACACACCCTCATGCCTGAGAACAACATAAACGCCGGGTGACAACTCACCCGGCGTTTACTTGCTAAACGTCTAAGCCAACGGCCCGCAGAATCATGGTGAGGAGCGAACTCACAATGGCCAGGGACAGGGAACCCATCAGGGCGCTCCAAATGCCCCAACGTAGACGAAATCCTTCGACAAGCCAAGCGGCAAGGCTAAACACAATCACGGCGCCTAACAGGGGAACCAGGCCCAAGGTGAATATAAAAACCCCGGTGCGGAAAGCCTGGGGAAGAAATCCCCAAAGGCCATCAAAGGCACCAATAATTGCTCCCCCCATGAGTGCCTTGACCGGGCTGTCGATTTCAACGCCGACGGGTGGAATTTTGGAGATGATTAGCAAACCAACCGCCAAAACGGCCACGCTAATCACAAAGTAGATTAAGGCATCCGTCATTGGATTATGTCCTCACACGTAAAGAATAATGAAGCAATTAGACGAAGGGAGGTCTTAGAAAACGTCATCCCGCTTTGAGAATCGGAGATAGATTTGCATCGGGGATAGATATTTCAGCTTCCTATCCTAGAGGGAAATGTCCCTTTTTCCTAGTCAATGAAGCCTGCGACTGAGGGGATGATCAGCCACAGGCGATAATTCTTGCCAGCTAGGAAATGGGGTCAAATCTAGGCCTTGCTAAAGACGTCTATAGATTTGACAATAGCCGCTGCACGATTTGCATCCCGGTGAGAGCTTGCCAACCGAACAGACCCACCAATACCGCGTTGAGGGAAATGTGGGTGAGGCGGGCGGTTTCGCTCCCCTTTTGCATAAACGGCACCAGCGCAGCAGAGGTAGTGATTAAACCGGCCATCGCGAGCCCTGCCAGTAGGTGAGGGCCGACAAAGAGCTTTCCACTTTCGAGATAGGTGGCTCCCATGCCGCCGATGGTGCCTAAGACCATAAATGCCATCAGCACGGATCCTACTTTGTGGTGCTTGAGGGCAAACTTACCCTTAATCAGCTCTTTGCGGGTTTCGGCATCGGCAAGGCGCGTGCGGCGGGCCTGAATGCCCAGGTAAAGGGCATATAGGGTAGTTGCCAACAGCACCCACATGAGCAGGGGATGGGCAAAATTAAGCCAAGGCTGAAAGGTGTCTGCGGTCATAGTGAGGAGTGAAAATCTTCATTTTTCTCAATAATTATATCGTTCTGGTTTCCGCCTTGGCAAAGTAGATTCAAGCCCTCAGCCCTCCCAAGGAAGGCGGGCTCTAGCGATGGCCCTCGACTGGGTGGCCCTAATTCATGGCTTGGCGGCCTTGCTTACCTAGGCGCACAAAAATAAACCAAGCTAAACAGGCCACATAAATCACCAGGCCCAAAATGCCAAAGAAGCCCAGGAACCCGTTGGTATAGTCGGCATGGAGGTAGGACTTGTAGAGCAGGGGCGGCTCTAGCCAGACCTGACAGTCGGCGGCGGCAAAACGGTCGTTGGAGAAGGCGCAGGGCAGGAAGGGAATCAGCAGGGCCGCGCCGAGGATGTTGTAAATCGTCACCGCCCAGCGCCAAGCGGAGAAGGCAAACTTGAGGGGAGAACCGGGCTGTTCGCGGATTTCTTCGTTGAGATCCACCCAGAACCACAACCCGGTGGGGATCAGCACACGGGCCATGAGGGCGCTGATAAAGCTGAGGCTGAAGCCGCCGATCATGAGGTAAACAGTGATCATCAGCAGGCTGGCCACCTTCCAATAAATCGTTGTGAGATGCTGGATGGGCTCATTTTTCTGGACAAAGGCCCAAATTAACACGACTAAGGGCAACAGCACCGTGAACAGAACGGCTAACCGATAGTCGAGCCAGACGAGGGAACGCAAGAGAGACGGATCCAGCATGGTGGGCGAACGGAAGGACAGAAAGCAATGATCACAAAACCACCCTCCAGGGTAACACCTGAACCGCTAGCAATCCCACGGTCATCTGGATGGCAGACGTTGTCCCAAGGGCCGTTATAAGATCGCCGTCATATCGGCGTTATGCTGGCTTGCCCCTTTTCCTGTGCCCCATGGCTTCCATCCCCACCCCCCGCACCCCCCCGGTGTTTCAACT
>JALQST010000416.1 GCA_023264315.1 Nodosilinea sp. BSH.14 | reverse complement strand
ACAACTGCCACATGTTGAGTACCGCCGCCTTCAATGCCCTGCTGAAAACCCTGGAGGAGCCGCCCAGCAACGTGGTTTTTGTGCTAGCCACCACCGACCCTCAGCGGGTGTTGCCGACGATTATTTCTCGCTGCCAGCGGTTTGATTATCGGCGCATTCCCCTAGAGCCGATGATTGATCACCTGGGCAAGATTGCCGCTCAGGAAAACATCTCGATTAATGATGAAGCCCTGCGGCTGGTGGCCCAGGTGTCTCAGGGGGGCTTGCGGGATGCCCAGAGTTTGCTAGATCAGCTTAGTTTGCTAGCGCCACCCGTCACCGCCGATGCCGTGTGGGATTTGGTGGGGGCGGTGCCAGAGCGGGATTTGCTGGCCCTGGTGCAGGCCATCCTCAGCGACGACGGCAGCACCGTGTTAGACCAGGCCCGTAAGCTGATGGATCGGGGTCGAGAGCCGCTGATTGTGCTGCAAAACTTGGCCGGGTTCTACCGAGATTTGCTAATTGCCAAAACGGCGGGTGGTCGTCAGGATCTCGTGGCCATCACGCCCCCCACCTGGGCGGAAATGCAGACTTTGGTGCAGAGTCTCGAACCCGCCCTCCTTTTGACGGGCCAACAGCACCTCCGCAGTGCCGAAGCCCAGGTGAAAAACACCACCCAGCCCCGCCTGTGGCTGGAGGTCACGTTATTAGGACTCTTGCCCTCGACCCTGGCCAGTCAGGCTGCGACGAGTCCTCCTGTGGGGATGGCTCCTCGTCCGGCAGTGCCGCCTGCCCCCCCGCCGGAGAGGCCCGTTACGCCCAGCGCCCCGCCATCGACGACTTTCACGTCGCCGCCAACGCCAGCACCGTCACCGGATCAGTCCACGCCAAATTCATCGGCCCCACCGCCAACGGATCGCCCCGCTGAACCAGCACCAACGTCGTCATCCCATCAGGGGCCACCGCCGCCGAACCATGGCCCGGGTGCCGCCGTGGCGAGTGCGGATTTACCCCATCTATGGGCGCAGGTGATTGCGGCCCTAGAACCCCTGGGCACCCGGGCGCTGATGCTTCAGCAGGGCAGTTTGGTCTTTTTTGATGGCTCCGTGGCCCGGGTGGGGATTAGCTCTCGACCACTGTTTAAGA
Organism: Nodosilinea sp. BSH.14; assembly: GCA_023264315.1. Classification (GTDB taxonomy): domain Bacteria; phylum Cyanobacteriota; class Cyanobacteriia; order Phormidesmidales; family Phormidesmidaceae; genus Nodosilinea. The sequence continues at coordinate 1,336 of JALQST010000416.1, read as the reverse complement.
TGGCCCAGGGGCGGGTGGAAAATATCGAAGCCGCCTTCCAAAAGGTTCTGAATCGAAAAGTCGTCGTCTCCCTGGAGGTCTTGCCCGACCCAAAGCCTGAGCCCCCGCCCCCTGACCTGCTCCAGGCACCGGGGCAGGGGGTATCCGAGCCGCCCACGCCCCCCTACGATCCGCCGCCCGCGTCCCCCATCACCTCCGTTCCGCCTTCAGCCGCCGTGGCCGTTCCTTCCCAGGGTAAGCCATCCCTTCCGGCAGCGGTCCCTAACCTGGCGACATCTCCCCCAGGGGCATCTCCCGCTGCCCCGACTGCTGGCCTCCCGCCCCCCTCGGCTGTCCCTACTGCGGGGCCGGATCAGGCCCCGCCCGCTGCTGCCGCCGTGGCTACTCTACCGCCACCCCTGCCGGAAATGGCCAGTGACTTTGATCGAGCCGTCAAGAACTTCGCCCATTTCTTTAATGGCCAGGTGGTGGATATGGACGACGACTTGGATGCGCTGCTGGGTGGCTCCAATCCCCAGCCCTCCCAGGCGGCGGCTCGCCAGCCCTCCCACCCCGACAAGGACGTGCCGTTCTAGGGCATGGCCTTCCCCTATCCCCGCTGTTTTGTGCAAACCTGAGCCAAACCTATGCTTACCGTTGTTGTTGCGACTGGAAACCCCGGCAAATTAAAGGAAATGCAGGCCTACTTGGGCGATCTGGATTGGGCCTTGCAGATCAAACCCGACGATCTCGATATCGACGAAACCGGGACGACCTTTCTGGAAAACGCCCGATTGAAAGCGTCCGAAGTGGCCAAAGCCTTGGGCCAATGGGCCATTGCCGATGATTCTGGCCTGGAGGTGGATGCCCTAGACGGTGCCCCCGGCCTCTATTCCGCCCGCTATGCCGACAGCGACCAAGCCCGCATTGAACGGGTGCTGCGGGAACTGGAGGGAAAGGCGAACCGGAGGGCGCAGTTTGTTTGTGCCATTGCCTTGGCCCGCCCCGATGGCACCATTGCCCTAGAAACCCTGGGTATCTGCCGAGGGGAAATGCTCACGGATCCTCGGGGCGACGGCGGCTTTGGCTACGATCCGATTTTCTATGTGCCAGACCTGGGTCGCAGTTTTGCGGAACTCTCCCCCACCGAAAAGGAGGCCCACAGCCATCGAGGCGTGGCTTTTCGGCAGCTAATGCCTGCCCTCAAAACCCTGAATCGGGAGATCTGACCTACCGACCCTCGCTCGGTAGTGGGAGGATTACAAATCCGTCCCTAGGGGCAGTGCGTGAGGGGATTGCTGTGCCGTGCCCTCAACGGGGGTAAGCATAGGGTCTGGAATGGGGAAGGCAGGTTGAT
>JALQST010000415.1 GCA_023264315.1 Nodosilinea sp. BSH.14 | reverse complement strand
ATCATGGGTCTGCTGCCGGAAACGCGCCAAACCCTGATGTTTTCGGCTACCTTCTCCCGGCCTATTCAACAACTGGCCAGCACCCTGCTGAACGATCCGGTACAAATTGAAGTGGCCCCCCGCAACACCACGGCGGAACGGGTGGAGCAGGTGGTTCACCCCGTGGATCGCCACCGCAAGCGGGAGTTGCTGTCCCACATGATCGGCTTCCACAACTGGGAGCAGGTGCTCGTCTTTACCCGCACCAAGCACGGGGCCAACCGTTTGGCGGAACAACTGGCTAAGGACGGCCTGCGTACCGCCGCCATCCACGGCAACAAAACCCAGGCGGCGCGGGCCAAGGCGCTGCAAGACTTCAAAACTGGGCGGGTGCGAGTGCTGGTGGCCACCGATGTGGCCTCTCGCGGCATCGACATCGACCAACTGCCCTACGTCGTGAACTTTGAACTGCCTAACGTAGCGGAAGACTATGTGCACCGCATTGGCCGCACTGGGCGGGCGGGCAATGAAGGGCGGGCGGTGTCGCTAATTAGCGACGACGAACTGCACCTGCTCAGCAAAATTGAGCGGATGCTGAAGCAACCCATCGACCGCGACATCGTCCCCGGCTATGAGCCGTCCTTTGATATCAAAGCCAAGCCCGTAGAACCGGTGGAAAAGCCCCGCCGCCGTTCTGGTGGTCGTCGCCCCAGCGGTGTTCCCTCTCGGGGAAAGGCTGGAGCCTATGCCGGATCTCCAGCCCATGGACGTCAGGCTGCGCCTAAAAAACGCGCCCACAGCGCCTAGGAATCGGCAAACACCGGGGCCAGTCGCACTTGGTCTCGCCCTCCATTCTTGGCAGCGTAGAGCGCTTCGTCGGACTGCTTGAGCAGACTGGCAATGGGTTATCGCTGCTGGGAATGCAACTGGCCACCCCCAGGCTCATGGTGACAATGGTATCGATGGCGGAACTACGGTGGCTGATGCCCCGTTCTCTAACAGATCGGCGGATTTCCTTAGCCACGGTTTCCGCCCCTTTGAGGTCAGTGTTGGGCAGAATGACGGCAAATTCTTCGCCCCCGTAGCGGGCCACCAAGTCTCCCGGTCGTTTGGCCGCATGGTTGAGGGTGCAGGCCACCCGGCGCAGGCAGTTGTCCCCCGCTTGGTGGCCATTTTCGCAACAATTGATAAAAAAAGGGCTGTGGGAGGGAAACCCTTGCGGTATGGTGAAGGACAGACTTTGCTGTAACCCCTTTTCAGTGCTATGACCCTGGCCCAGCCGCCCCATCGTAAAGCCAAAGCTCTGCGCCCCGGTGCCCCCCGTCCGGCCAAAGAACTCTGTAGCGAGTGCGGCTTTTGCGACACGTACTACATTCGTTATGTTAAGGACGCCTGCGCCTTTCTGAATCAGCAGTTTCCCGCCCTAGAGCAGCAGAGCCACGGTCGCCAGCGGGATCTGGCCCAGGACAACGAGGTGTATTTTGGCGTCCACCAAGACATGATGGCGGCCCGCAAACATCAGCCCATCGAAGGAGCCCAGTGGACGGGGATCGTCAGTTCCATCGCCATTGAGATGCTGACCCAGGGCAAGGTGGAGGGGGTCGTTTGTGTGCAAAACACCGAGGAAGACCGCTTTCAGCCCAAGCCGGTGATCGCCACCACGCCGGAGGAAATCCTCGCCGCCCGGGTTAACAAGCCCACCCTCTCGCCCAATCTTTCTGTCCTAGAGCAGGTGGAACAATCCGGCATGAAGCGGCTGCTGGTGATTGGGGTGGGCTGTCAAATCCAGGCGCTGCGGGCCGTCCAGGATAAACTCGGCCTAGAAAAACTCTACGTCCTGGGCACCCCCTGCGTGGACAACGTCAGCCGCGCCGGGTTACAGAAGTTTTTGGAAACCACCAGCCGCTCCCCGGATACCGTGGTGCACTACGAATTCATGCAGGATTTTCGGGTGCATTTCAAACACGAAGACGGATCTACGGAAACCGTCCCCTTCTTTGGTCTCAAAACCAACCAGCTCAAGGATGTCTTTGCCCCCTCCTGCATGAGTTGCTTTGACTACGTCAACGGTCTGGCGGATCTCGTCGTGGGCTATATGGGTGCACCCTTTGGCTGGCAATGGCTGGTGGTGCGCAACCAAACCGGGCAGGAAATGCTGGATCTGGTGATGGATCAGCTCGATACCCAGCCCGTCATGTCCCAGGGCGATCGCCACCAGGCGGTGCAGCAAAGCATCCCCGCCTACGACAAAGGTGTCACCCTACCCATGTGGGCGGCCAAACTCATGGGCCTAGTGATCGAGCGCATCGGCCCCAAGGGGCTGGAATATGCCCGCTTCTCCATCGATTCCCACTTCACCCGCAACTACCTGTACCTGAAGCGCAACCACCCCGAAAAACTAGACGCCCACGTCCCCGACTTTGCCAAGCAAATCGTCTCGCAGTACCAACTGCCGGACTAGGGCACTTTCGTGAGCGTCATCTTGCTC
>JALQST010000414.1 GCA_023264315.1 Nodosilinea sp. BSH.14 | reverse complement strand
ACCAAATCGAGGTACTGGTGGGACTCGATGTGCATCCGATCCGTCCCCACCTGACCCGTAATCGCCACCAGGGGAGCGCGTTCCAGAGTCGCATCGGCCACGCCCGTCATCAAGTTCGTCGCCCCCGGCCCCAGGGTAGACAGACACACCCCCGCCTTCCCCGTCAGCCGTCCGTAGACATCCGCCATAAACGCCGCCCCTTGCTCGTGGCGGGTGGTGATGAACTGAATCGACGACCGCCGCAGGGCTTGGAGAAGCTGCAAATTCTCCTCACCGGGCAGTCCAAAGATGTACTCCACACCCTCATTTTCCAAACACTGAACCAACAATTCCGCAGTATTCATAGCCCCTCATGTTTTGTTTTCGGTCAATCGCGTCTCGGAAGCCCTCACCCCCAGCCCCTCTCCCAGGAAGGAGAGGGGGGCCGATCCGTTTTTCCGGTTCCCTCTCCCCGTGGGAGAGGGCTAGGGTGAGGGGGCCAAACTCACTTCACCCATACGGTCTTGGTATTCACGAATTCCAGGATGCCCTCGCGGCCCAGTTCGCGACCATAGCCGGATCGTTTGATGCCGCCAAAGGGCAAACGCGGGTCGGATTTGACAAAGCTGTTGATGAACACCGCCCCCGCCTCTAGTTCGTTGATCATCCGCTCCTGCTCGGTAGGATCTTGGCTCCAGCCACTAGCGCCTAGTCCCAAGGGAGTGGAGTTGGCGATCTGGATGGCCTCGTCCAGGCTGGATACCCGGAACACCAGGGCCACCGGGCCAAAGAATTCCTCCTGATCCGCCGGGGTGCCAGGGGGAATCTGGGTCAAAATCGTGGGCGGGAACCAGTTGCCGCCCTGAAACTCGGTGGGGAGGGTTGCCTTCAAGGCCGCCACATCGCCGCCGATCAGCGCCGTTGCCCCCTGGTCTAGGCAAGCCTTCACCTGCTGCTCCAGTTCACCGCAAATCGAAGGGGTCGCCAGTGGCCCCACAGTAACGCCCTCAGCCATGGGGTCGCCCACGGTCAGGGCTGCAAACTTGTCCCGTAGGCCCGCTTCAAAGGCATCGGCGATGGCATCGTGGACGAGGAACCGTTTGGCGGCAATGCAGGACTGGCCATTGTTCAACATCCGGGCGGTGGCGGCGGCGGCGATGGCTTCGTCCAAATTAGCACTGGGCATCACCACAAAGGGATCGGTGCCCCCCAGTTCCAGCACGGTTTTTTTGATTTGCCGCCCACAGGCCGAGGCCAAGCTGGCCCCGGCGGGTTCGCTCCCGGTGAGAGCAGCGGCTTTGATGCGGTCATCGGCCACCAGGGCTTCGATGCGAGAGGCCCCCATCAACAGCGTTTGGAACGCCCCGCTCGGGAAGCCCGCCTTTTGAAAAACCGCCTCAATGGCCAGGGCGCACTGGGGCACATTGGAGGCGTGCTTCAGCAGCCCCACATTCCCCGCCATCAACGCTGGAGCCGCAAAGCGAAACACCTGCCAAAAGGGGAAGTTCCAGGGCATCACCGCCAGAATGCCCCCCAGCGGCTGATAGCGCACCAGGCTACGATTGGCGTCGGTGCTGGCGGGCACATCGGCCAAAAATTCCTCGGCCTGATCGGCATAGAACCGACAAACCCAGGCGCTTTTTTCCACCTCCGCCACCGCCGCCACCCAGGGCTTACCCATTTCCAGGGTCATCAGCTTGGCATAGTCTTGTTTGTTGGTCTCTAGCAGCGCCGCCGCTGCGTGCATCCATTCGGCCCGCTGGGCAAAGGGTGTTTGACGATAGGTCACAAAAGTTGACGCCGCCTGGTCTAGTTTGGTCTCCAGGGCGGCTTCGCTAATTTCATCAAAAACCTGAATCGTGGTCCCGGTGGTTGGATTTGTGCTGGCAATTCCCATCCTTCGACCTCTGAAATAGTGCGTGGCGAAGTTGGCAACCCAGCATCGAACGATTCCCCGACCATCGACGACCCACCGCAGCGCATCCAGACCCAACAGACGACAGGGGAATTCCCCAAAGGCTTGGCCCCGGCAGCGCCACCGTTGGCGGATTCTGCCTGGTTCGTTCAATGTTTAGCCGTCAACCTCTCGTGTGTCTCGCAAAAATAACGGTGCAAAAAGAAACTGTGCCTAAAGACACCGTTTTCCTTTACCCATCGTAGATCGGGACTTTACCCATTCGTGTTAAGCAATGATGACGGAAATTACGGAGAATTTACGGTTTTGAGTGCTGTTCAAGTTATGTATACATCTTGGGAACCCTTACCCTAGCGAGCCCTGAGCCCCCAGCCAAGGGGGTGCCCTAACCCCTTCCCAGTCGCGCAATTTATCTTGCTTGGACTGAATCTCTAGGTTCACCCCGGTATTCTGAGCGACCGCTGCACCGCAAAAAATGGGTGGGCTAGACTGGCTAACCCACCCATCCTTAGGGAACGCGTAGACGATGGCCTGAGGCTTACTGAAGCACCCGCTTCACGTTGGCGTTTTGCAGGCCGGGGC
>JALQST010000413.1 GCA_023264315.1 Nodosilinea sp. BSH.14 | reverse complement strand
GAAGCGGCGGTCGAACTTGTCCATGAAGGCGTAGGGGCCATAATCAAAGCTTTCCCCGGTGATGGACATGTTGTCGGTGTTGAGCACGGCATGGCAAAAGCCCACGGACATCCACTGGGCTGCCAGTTGCGCCACCCGCTCCACCAGTTCGTCGTAGAAGCGCACAAACCGCTCCTGGGAGCCGGTAAACAGGCGCACCGCTGGGTAGTAAACGTCGATGACATGCTCTAGCAGCTTGGCGATCAGGTCGGGCCGCTGGTGGTACTCCAGTCGCTCGAAGGTGCCAAAGCGAATGTGAGAACGGCTGAACCGCACCATCACCGAAGACCGAGTCGGGGACGGTTCATCGCCGCGCCACAGGGCTTCCCCGGTTTCCACCAGGCTAAAGGTACGGGACGTTGTCACCCCCAAGGCATGGAGCGCCTCCGAGGCCAGCACCTCCCGCACCCCGCCCTTGAGGGTCAGCCGTCCATCGCCGCCCCGCGAGTAGGGCGTGGTGCCAGATCCCTTGGTGCCAAAGTCGTAGAGTTCGCCGTCTGTTCCCCGCACCTGGCCGTAGAGAAAACCGCGCCCATCGCCCAAAAAGGGGTTGTATTGGCCAAACTGGTAGCCGTGGTAGCGCAGGGCCAGCAGGGGTTCCCGCCCTTCAAACTGGCCGAAAGCTTGAATAAAGTCATCATCACTCACCGCCGCCGGATCTAGCCCAATGCGCCGCACCAGGTCGTCATTGCGAAAGCGCAATTGGTGAGCCGGAAACGTCGCCGCCTCTACCACGTCGTAATACTCGTCGCCCAGGGCTTCTAGGGCGGGTAGATAGTCCAACGCCAGCAGGGGGTTGGTTGCTGGGGCAGAGGTAGGCACGGGGGAGGCGGGGGAAGACATGGATTCCAGGACTTTAGCAACAAATGGGTTTCTAAAATCAATCTTAGAGGGAATCCACAAGTTTATTCAAATTCTGCCCCTGCGGATGCCGACTCCGTCACCTTGGGCCATGGTCATCAGCTTTCAAAGCTACATTCCACAGGGGTCTGAGAAACGTCATACTGAGAATTGCTGGAAAATGGGGTGGAGCCTAGCTTGCCGCCCTAGAACTTGATATTGTTCTGACAAACGATGGCAAAATCTCAAGCATCCGAAACCGTCCCCAAGGCCATGGCCGCGAAGTTTCACAGCATTGTGGAACTGACTGACCAATTTGCCAAGCAGCACCTCAATGACGAGTATGCCCAACTGATTCGCCAAGCCACAGCGGCCCTCTGCCGAAAGCGGCCTTCCCCCCTCGAAAAAGGGCAGGCGAGAACCTGGGCCTGTGGCATCACCCATGCGGTGGGGATGGTCAATTTTCTGTTCGACAGTTCCCAGACGCCCCATATCAGCGCCAAAGCCCTCTATAGCTGGTTTGGGGTGGCGGAAAGTACCGGACAAGGGAAATCCAAGACCGTGCGCGACGCCCTAAAGATGCGGCAGTTCGACCCCGACTGGTGCTTGCCCAGCCGAGTGGAGGACAACCCGCTGATCTGGATGCTGTCGGTAAATGGGCTGCTCATGGATATCCGACGGGCACCGCTGGGGGCGCAGATAGAAGCCTATGCCAAGGGGCTGATCCCCTACATTCCAGGGCACAAGGAAGATAGCGATACCATCGTGGCGCTGCTTGGAGGGGGAGCCGCACCAACCGCCCCCGTCCCCAACCGCCCACCCCAAGCCGCCAAAGCCACCCCCCCGGCCCCCGATGCCGATGCCCTGCAAGCGCTGTATGTTCTAGAGGTCGCGATCATAGATGGCCCCATTACTGAGGCGTTTGCTCGGAAAAACCCGTGCATCACCCGCACCATTGAGATTCGGGGCAATCACACCCTTGCCGATCTGCACCGAGCAATCTTTAAAGCCTTTAACCGCGAGGAAGAACACCTGTATGAATTTCAGCTAAAAGGGATTGGCCCCAACGACCCGAAAGCCAAACGCTATGGGCTGGCGGTGGTGATGTCCGATGGGTTGGCGGGGGATGTGGCCAAGACTCCTATCGGGACGTTGGGCTTGGTGGTGGATGAGTCCTTTGGCTACTGGTTTGATTTTGGCGATGATTGGTGGCATCAAGTGGATGTGTTGGAAATTACCCAACCCAAGGCCAAGGTCAAATACCCACGCATTACCAACCGCGTTGGGGCCAGCCCCCCTCAATACGCTGATTTCTAAGGCCGGGAAACGTAGACAATTTAATCCAGCGGACTTTTCACCCCTCGCCCACCTCGGTTCAGCACATGGGTATAAATCATCGTGGTTTTCACATCCTTATGGCCCAGCAACTCCTGCACTGTGCGAATGTCGTAGCCGTTTTGCAGCAGATGGGTGGCAAAGCTATGGCGGAAGGTGTGACAACCCACTCGCTTTTGAATTCCTGCACCGCGCACCGCTTGCTTCACCGCCTTTTGCAATCCGCTCTCATGCAAGTGATAGCGAACCACCGCCCCACTGCG
>JALQST010000412.1 GCA_023264315.1 Nodosilinea sp. BSH.14 | reverse complement strand
GCTGCGGGTGGCTTTGAGGCGGTCGCGAATGGAGCTAAGTTTGTGGCTGGCGCGGTCGGTGACATCGCCCCGGTCGTCAATGCAGTGGTGGATGTGCTGCTCCAGTTCGGGATAGGTGCGGAGTTCGGCCACCATCGCTTGAAGGATGGGCAGGTCTTCCGAGGATTGGGCTTCGATGGCGCGGCGCAGTTGGCGGGCCCCGTTGAGGGTGGTGGCAATGTCGAGCAGTGCTTCGCCGCTGAGCATTCCTTGGCGACTAGCCCGGTCTAGGGCGGCGGTGATGTCACGGATGCCGCCAAAGCTGAGCCCAGTGGTGTGTTGATCCAGCCAGTAGACCTCGCGGGTTTGGGTCAGCAGGGCCTCACTCTCGGCCTGGGTGGCGGGCAGGGCCAACGATTGCGCCGCCAATGCCCCCAGCTTGGTGGCAGCAAAGGTGGAGAGATGGTGGCACAGCCGAGGCCATTCTAGGAGGTTGAGGGTTTCTGGCTGAATCAAGGCAGGGGCAGGGGAGTGAAGGGAGTTAACGTTAGTTCACGTATTTTTAAAGTATAGGAAACTCTCGACTATCGACGCGAAGATGGGCGTATTGGCTACCCGGCCCGGCCTCCCTGCGCCAGCCTGGGCCTGGAGCGATGGGGGGCTTGGTTTCCTCCCGTCCTTTTCCCAGCCGCTCCCCTACACTGAGTGATTAAACAATGCTCGGCGTACCGGGCACCCGCATTGGCACCGAGGGCTATGCGCCGATGGAACACCTGCGCAGCGGCCAAGCCTATCCCTCCAGCGATCACTATAGCCTAGGCGTCACTTGCCTCCACGGCCTGACGGGTTGCCGCCCGGAGGATCTCTACCAGCCGATGGAGGGGCGCTGGGTGTGGCAGGAGCGGCTTCAGGTGAAAACCCTGGTGGGGTCGGCGGGCATGGTCAAATCCGTGGCCTGGGCTAAGGATGGCAGCCTGCTGATTAGCGGCGGCTTAGACAACACTGTCCGCCTGTGGAATCCCCAAACGGAGGTGAACAGCCACATCCTCAGCGGCCACACCAACACCGTTAACCAGGTGGCCGTGAGCCCCGATGGTCAGGGGATTGCCAGCACCGACACACCCATCACGCTCTGGCAGTGGCCGCCCTAGGCGACCTGGGGATCAGCCTCCCCCTAGGGCTCTTTCAGGAAGCCCTGGAGGGTATGGATTAACTGATCCACGAGGGTGTGATTGGCCTCAGGATGCGTCGTTTCCTGTTCCAGGCGCTGCACGGTTTCGGCGGGCAGGCCCAGGAGAGCGACCAAGGTCTGGTAGGCGCTGGCTTCCTCGGCGTTGATCAGAGCTTCACCGGGGGCGCGGGCGCTGGCATTGATGACCTGGTAGCCCAACCGCAGCACCAGTTCCTTCTCCGTGGGTTCGGTAAGGCGCGGCACCAGTTCATCGAGGGGAATATTTTGCATGAGATAATCGCGCAGTTCGGCTCTCAGGGCATCTTGATGGGCGTCATTGCGGGCAAAGAGATGACTGAATTGATCCAGCATCACCTCCACTTCTTCGTCCGCAAGGTTGCCATCGCTCCAGGCCAGGGTGGCCGCGATCCGGAGGATCGTCATCTGGGCGGGGCTGATGGAGGGCGGCGGCGGCGGCTGTACCGACATAGGAATCTCCACAAGAATCAAGAACAAGAATGAGGGGAAAGACGGAGGCAGGGGCGGGCGAATACCCAGATCTGAGGCGCATTAGTCGTGACCTTACCACAGCTCTTTTCCAGGCGACGGGCAGGGGAGAGGCAATGTCACTAATCTCTACCAATCTACGAAAAACGAAACCTTGGGGGGAGGGGCTGCGAAAATCCACTTATCCGCTGGCGGAAATCTGGGATAAGCTTAGGGCGATATGCACCCCTGATAGGGGATACCCGACCATTGCTCCCCCTCAGGTCTTGCGTATGATGTGGCAACTTCCGACCCGACTGGCCTCCCCTCGGCATCTGTCTTCCCGGATTCTGCTGGCCCTCCTGGGAACAGCGCTCGTCACCACGGCAGCCACCCTTCCCCTACGCCAAACCGTACAAGCCCAGGAAGTGGCTGTGGGCAGCGCCGCCATGATGTGGAGTCAGGCCTCCTTTCCAGTGGAAAACTTTCAAACCTATACCTCCCCCTTTGGCTATCGCCGCGATCCCTATAGCGGATCCCAGCGTTTTCACTATGGCCTTGACCTAGCTGCCCCCAACGGCAGCTATATTCGCAACTGGTGGGCCGGACAGGTGCTCTGGGTCGAGGATCAAGGCGCTTGCGGCACCGCCGTGGCCATTCAGTCCGGTGAGTGGACCCACATCTATTGCCACATGCATGGCCGAGTGGAGGGCAGCGGCCAAAATCGAACCTTGGTTGATCGCCAGGGCGGCATCACTGCGGGAGCGGCGTGTGGCCGTGCGGCCGCCGGGGCCGCGACCGATCTCCAGCAGGGTCAGCGAACCGGTCCAGCCCCGTTGCCGCAGTGCTGCCGCTAGGGCGCAGCCGGCGG
>JALQST010000411.1 GCA_023264315.1 Nodosilinea sp. BSH.14 | reverse complement strand
CCTACGACATCCAAACCCTGCGCCGGGTGAATGACACCGAACTGCCGCGCTTTTTGGTCAGCCACAACGGCCTCATCCTGCGTCGGGACGTGCAATACCGCGATCTCACCCCCGCCGACCAAGCCCGCTGTCAGGAACGCCTGAACGCATCCCTCTGCACCGCCCAGCAGCGGCCCAGTCTTCCCGTCGCCACCTGGCCCTGGCCACCCACCTACGCGGCCTAGCTGTAGCGCATACGGAACGGCTATGGAACGCAGGCAGGTCTTACACGTCTTGGCTCTCGGCAGCATTGGCACGGCCCTAGGGCAGACGCCAGCCTGGGCGGCAGAGATCGGTCAACCCTGGGGCTATGGGGGGGAGACGGGGCCGGATCATTGGGGAGACCTGTCCCCAGAATTTCAGGTGTGTGGCCTGGGCCAAGCCCAATCACCCATTGATTTACACCATCCCGTTCCAGCCACTCTCAGCCCCATTACCCTGAACTACCATCCCGTTCCCCTCACCCTGCTGAACAACGGCCACACTATCCAGGTGATGATCGACGGTGATGCTAGGGGCGGCAATACCCTAGACCTAGAGGGTAAACGCTATACCCTGCGGCAGTTCCACTTCCATCATCCCAGCGAACACACCGTGGCCGGATCCGTCTTCCCTATGGAACTGCACCTGGTGCATACCCACGACGATGGCAGTATCGTCGTCTTGGGCGTTTTGATCCAAGCAGGGAGGAAAAATCCTCACCTCACGCCCATTTGGAACGCCATGCCCGCCCACGTTAGCAAGGCCCAAACGGTGCCCAATGTCCGCATGAATCCCCACGATCTGCTGCCCCCAGAGGGAGACACCTTCCGCTACTTCGGATCGCTGACCACGCCCCCCTGCTCAGAAATGGTGTCTTGGCTAGTGTTCCAACGCCCCATTCAGGCCTCTCGATCCCAAATGGATCAGTTCGCCCAGATCTTCCCGAACAATGCCCGCCCTGTGCAGCCCCAAAACCACCGTCTCGTGCTGGAGTCCCACAGGGGCGAGGACATGGGCTGAAAATCTATGATATACGTAGGAAAGGTTGGTATCGATTGAGATCAACGTGGTTGAGGCCACACCACAGCCCATTTAAACTCACTATAATTTTTTGGCGCTCTGATGGATGATGCGTCGGGGATTGGATATGCGCTAGCGATAACGTGATGGTTCAACCCAAAGGTTTCTATGGCTCGTTACACCCACCTGTTAACCCTCCCTGAGCCCACCCTTGACCCTGGCCTCGGCGATGCCATCGTGAGAACTCTGGAGGCCTGTGGTCTCAGCATGGTCTACGCCAACAAGGATTATTTTGTCGCCAAAGAAAAACCGGGACAGGTCACATTCTCCCAGATCACTACCGTTGAGGTCATGATTATCCTGCCCAATTCTATGGCGGAAGCCACCAAGCTGAACTTGGTCGTCAAAAACGAGGAGTTACCCCTTCAGCGGAACAATCACTGTCAGCGCGTGTTTGAGACCGTGAGTCAGGCGATGGGGGCCATGGTCTAGGGCAATGCCCTCATGTCCTCTGGTGCGGGTAGGATACCTGAACTCGGGGCCGATCAAGCAGGGAAAGGGGAACCCTATGGGCTGGTGTTGTGGGTGGGCAAGGGGCCTGCCCTAGGGTGCTCTTGGGCTAGGTGAAGGGGTTGTCGTCCACACCCAGATCCTCGTCGCCCTCTTCTACCATATTGGGGCTGATGAGGGTGATATCAAATTCGTCGGGGGGCAGGGCAGACTGGCTGTCTCGCTTGAGCTGGTAGTAGATGGCGCGGGCCTGGGGGCCAAACACAATTTCGTCCTCATTCGCAAGGTCATGGGCTAGGAGCTTGCGGCCATTGATCAACATGCCGTTGGCGCTGGGTTTGCCTTTGAGGTTGCCGTCCACAATTCGGTAGTAGAAGGTATCGTCATCCTTGGGCAGTTGGACGAGGGTCGCGTGGTGCCGGGAGACAAACTGAGAGGACAGCCGGATATCGCATTTGGGATCACGCCCAATGGAGTAGACCGATCCGTCGAGGATAATTTCCCGGCGGCCCTTGCTATCTTCAACGATCAGGATGTTACTCAGCTTGTTATGTGATGCCATACTCGCAAACTAAACAGTGACTTTAGCCTCGGTGCCCGGGCGATCCGCAAAATGATCGTAGGAACGGTTGCCCTCTAGTGTACCTCTAGATTTTGCCGGAGACGGCACAGGATGGGGGTGGATTGGGCCTTATCCTGTGGACTGGGCTATTCCTCGGTGGAAAACTCTGGATCCGGGTTTTCCAGGGCTTCTCTAGGGCCGTCACGGTGGCCGAGGGGGGCAGGCCATCCACAAAGGACATTTCGCCCACCACTTCGCCGCTGGCCAATTGGGCAATGGTGTGTTGGGCCATGGCTTGGACGGATACTTCGAGCTGTCCGGCCAGAATGATGTAAAGCTGCTCGCACGACCGGCCTTCGTAGATCAGAATTTCCCCCGGCTGCACCTCCTGCCGCTGCCC
>JALQST010000410.1 GCA_023264315.1 Nodosilinea sp. BSH.14 | reverse complement strand
AATCGCCGATTCCGATGGCGCTGTGTTGGGATCAGTGGGCCGACAGCAAAACTCTGGGCAAAGACGCACCCACGGGCGATGAACTGCTGGCTTTCATCGATAACCAGTTATTTAAGACCTTTCAAAACCTAGACCACGAACAGTATGAGGGCCAGGGGCGCGAGCGGGCGCTGCTGCTGCGGAGCGTGTTTGAGGATGCCTACAACTATATGAAATATATGAAATATATGAAATCGGGCACCCTACTGCGCCAGGTGATCGACAAAATCAACGACAGCATTGACCTGAACCAGCGCCAAACGAGGGATGTGTTTGGCGACATCTATGAGCAGATCCTCAAAGACCTGCAAAGTGCGGGCAATGCGGGAGAGTTCTACACCCCCAGGGCCGTTACCCAGTTTGCGGTAGATATGACCAACCCTCAACTGGGGGAAACGGTGCTGGATCCGGCCTGCGGTACGGGGGGATTTCTCACCTGTGCCTACGAGCACCTAAAGGCCCAGGCCAAAACGCCCCAAGACCTAGAGACCGCCAAGCGCAGCATTCAGGGGGTGGAGAAAAAGCAACTGCCCCACCTGCTCTGTGTGACCAACATGATGGTGCACGGCATTGAGGTGCCCACCAACATTCGCCACGACAACACCCTGCGCCGCCCCCTGCGCGACTATGGCCCCAAGGATTGGGTGGATGTGGTGGTGACGAATCCGCCCTTTGGGGGCATGGAGGAGGACGGCATTGAAAATGGCTTCCCCAGCGAGTTTCGCACGCGGGAGACGGCGGATCTGTTTTTGGTGCTGGTGATGGAACTGCTGAAACCGGGGGGACGAGCCGCCATAGTGTTGCCCGATGGTACCCTGTTTGGCTAGGGCATTAAGACGCGGGTGAAGGAGAAGTTGCTGCGCGACTGCAATCTGCATACCATTGTGCGCCTGCCCAATGGCGTGTTTAACCCCTACACCAGCATTCGTACCAATGTGCTGTTTTTTACGAAGGGAGAACCCACGGAGGCGGTGTGGTATTACGAGCACCCCTACCCGGAAGGCTACAAGTCGTACTCGAAGACGAAGCCAATGCGGGTAGAGGAGTTTGCCCCCGAAAAAGCCTGGTGGCACAACCGGGAAGAGACGGAGCAAGCTTGGCGGGTGCCCGTGGCCGACATCATCGCCAATGGCTATAACCTGGATATTAAGAACCCCAACACGCCGGAGGACACCCACGAAGACCCGCTGGTGCTGCTGGGGCAATATCAGGCGGCGGCGGCAGCGGCAGAGGAGGCCCGCAATGCCCTAAAGGCGAGTTTGATGGCGGCACTAGAGCGGGACAATGGATAAAGTGTGATAGGTGGGAAGATGAAAGCGCTAACAGACATCCAAAAGCTACTCTTGGAACACAAAACTGTTTTGCAAAATCGCTATCACGTAAAGGAGATAGGGATTTTTGGGTCTTATGTGCGCCAAGAACAAACCGACAACAGCGATGTCGATGTTTTGGTGGAATTTGCCAAAGTGCCTAGCCTGCTGACATTTGTGAATCTAGAGAATTATCTGAGCGACAGTCTAGGTGTCAAGGTGGATTTAGTGCACAAGGCCGGTCTTAAGCCTCGTCTTAGTGAACGAGTCTTAGCTGAGGTCGTTTACCTATGACGAACCGTGATCCAACCGACTATCTGCAGGACATTTTGGACGCTGCCGCTGCCATTGAGCAGTTTATCGCTGAGGTTTCTTATGAAACATTTGCTCAAAATTTAGAGAAGCGTTTTGCTGTTGCTAGGGCGTTTGAGATTATTGGTGAGGCTGTTAAGCGCATCCCTCAAGAAGTGCGGCAGGACTATCCACAAGTTCCCTGGCGCGACATTGCCGGAATGCGGGATAAGTTGATTCACGACTATTTCAATACGGATGTGGAAATCCTTTGGAAGACCGCTCAAGAAGATGTCCCACTTCTGAAGGAGATGATTTATAAGGTGTTAGATGATCTTCAAGATGGGCCTCATCACAGAAGCACATGATGACCTCCAGCAAAATTAATCGAATTGGCTACGCGGCCCTGGTAAATGCCCTGGGCTTTGATGGCATGATTCGCTTTTTGCGGCAGTTTGACTTGGGGCAAGGAGACTACACGATAGAACGTCGCCAATGGCTTGATGCTGTAACCTTAGACGAAATTTTCGCAGAGTGTGATCCGCCGGAGAATACCTAAGACTGTTGAAATTACTACAATAGTCAGACTAATGAGGTGGAAAATGTATTTGGAAGAGGGCTAGACCGATGATGTTAGATCGCATGACCAGCTAAAAAGGTTGCTATGAAAGCCATCGAAACGACTGCCACTATCAACGACCAGGGGCAATTGTCCCTGGATTTCCCCTTAGAGGTCGGCTCTAATCGACGAGTTCGGGTCATTGTGCTAATTGCTGAGGCCGATGACCCCGACCCGGAGGATACCCCCGACGACGTGGTTTTAGAAGGGCTGAGAGAAGGTTTATAAGAGGCTTTGGCAGGACAGATTATCCCCGTATCGCAAATGTGGGATGGT
>JALQST010000040.1 GCA_023264315.1 Nodosilinea sp. BSH.14 | reverse complement strand
CACCTTGTCGCCGAGGCGGTATTGCTGGCGGTTTTTGCGGCCCACCAGTTTTTGCTGACGGGCGCGGTACTCGTACCAGTCGTCCTTGAGGGAACTGACATGCACCAGCCCTTCCACCAGCAGTTCTTCGATTTCCACAAAGAACCCGTAGGACTGTACCCCGGTAATCAGGCCGTGGAACACTTCCCCGGTGTGGGAGCGCATGAATTCCGCCTTTTTCAGCCCTTCTAGGTCAGATTCCGCCTCCTGGGCGAGGCGTTCCCGCTCCGTGAGGTGAATGGCGAGGCGGGGTAGATCGTCCTCTAAATCGTGCTGAAGTTCGGGGGGCAGCACGTTCCAGCTAATTTGACCGTGGCAGGTGCTATGGTGCAAATTCACCCCATCCTTGGATCGGGTGGTGCGGCGATCGCGGCCCGACTCGAACACCGCATGGAGGATGCGATGCACCACCAAATCGGCATAGCGGCGGGAGGGGGAGGTGAAGTGGGTGTAGCCGTCGGCCAGCCCCAGACCGAAGTGCTGGGAAGGATGGGTGCTGTAGAAGGCGGGCTGGATGGTTTCGAGCAGCAGGTAGGTGAGGATTTTCTCGGCACTGGAGGCCGCGAATTGCTCCACAAACCGCTGGTAATCCTTGGGCTGGGGCGCGTCTTCGATTTCCAGGGTGAGCTGGATATCCATGTTTTCCGCTAACTTGGTGAGTTCTTGCACGTCGTTGGGGTCGGGCGCACGGTGCAGACGGTAGATGGCTGGCACGCCCAAGGCGACCAAATGCTGGGCCACCAGTTGATTGGCCAGCAGCATACATTCCGTCACCAGAGGTCGGGAGGACACCCCCGCCGACACCACCATCACCCCCAGCAGGCCCTCATCGTCGTACTGGAATTTGGGAGAACGGTAGTGAGCGAGGGGTTCTTCGGCGTCGGCAGGGAAGTCATACTCGGGCAGATTTAGTTCAAAGGAACCGCGATGCACCCGCTGTCGTCTAATGGCCTGACTGAGGTAGAGCAGGTTGTCCAGCAAGTCGTAGAGAGAGGACAGTTTTTTCAAAGCCTTGGCGTCTACCCCCAGGCTGCTGAGCACCTCGGGATTATCCCGCTCGAGGATGGCCTGGGCCTCTTGGTAGGTGATGTGGTGATTGACATTGACTACCGAGGGCCGAATTTCGTATTCCACCACGTTACCGGTGTCGTCTAGGGTGGCCAGCACCGACAGTGCCAGCCGAGCTTTGCCGACCTCTAGGGAACCCAGACTGCCCGACAGGGGCGACGGCAGCATGGGAATCACCGTATCCCCCAGGTACGCCGAGGTGCCCCGCTTGGCGGCTTCCTGGTCAATGGCGGAATGGGCCGGGATGTAGTGGGAAATGTCGGAAATGTGAACCCCCAGCCGCCAGTGACCCGCCTCGGTGCGCTCCAGGGTGAGGGCATCGTCCATCACCGCCGTGTTGGGGCCGTCGATGGTGACGGTGAGCAGGTCGCGCAGATCCAGGCGATTGTTGAGGTCGGTCTTCCGTAGTTTGGTGGGCAGGGCTTCGGCCTCGGCCAGGGCTTTCTCGGAAAAGCGGCGGGGGAGGTCGTGCTTGCAGTGGACAATGTCGAGATCCGAGGCGGCTTCGGCGTCGCTGCCCAAAATTTGGGCCACCCGCCCCTGGGGTAGGTTTTGCCCGAGGGGATAGCGCACAATTTCCACATGGGCCAGTTGATCCACGGCCTCTTGCAGATCGCCGCCGTTGGCCAGCAGAGACAGTTCAAACAGCAGCCGATCATCGAGGGGAACGGCACGGTAGTCGTTGTCTTCTTGTTTGACGCGGGCCAGCACCGAGGCATTGGCCCGTTCCAAAATCAGTCGCACTTCCCCCTCGGGGCTGCGCCGTCCCACCCCTTCTTTGGTGACGCGAACCAACACCCGGTCGCCATTCCAGGCCGTATTCAGGTGGCTTTCGCGCACGTAGATGTCTTCCGCGCCCTCTTCGTCTTGGATGGCAAAGCAAAAGCCTTTACTGGAGCAGCGCAGCTTGCCCTCCACCACCCCGTCCTCCGAGTTGCGACGATATTTGCCTCGCTCCTTCACCACCACCCCGATCCGCTCTAGGGCATCCAGGGCAATCTGCAAATCTCGCTGGCTGGTGTCGGTGGTGCAGTGGAGTTTCTTTTCGAGATGTTTGAGGGTGAGGGTTTTGTCTTTGCCAAAACTCGCGAGTAATGCCGCAATCGAAAATTCCATGTAGCGACTCATTCCTAAGGATTGTTCGTGTCTGGTGCGTACCGGGTTGTCTGTCTCGTGTTGGGGCGCTAACGCTTGGGTGCCGTGGCCCAGCCATCGCGAGAGGGGGCGATTCAGGGGCGAACTGAGGACAAAGCGAGAGGGGAAGCCCGCGAGCCGTGAATCACGTCATTTGACCGTAACCTGAATGGAGTCGGACGGGCCAAATGGCGGGGTTTGCTGCATTCTTCAATGGAACCAGCAAAGCACTCCCCCTACAGTGTCTCAATAAATGGGACGCTGTCAAATGTTTTTGTCAATGCAGCGTTACGTTTTGCAATCGTTTGGTACCCGTTGGGGCATCGTTAAGACTTTCGACTGTTCGACAGGCTTACAGCTCAAGGCGAACGGCGGCGACCCAAAATGAGAATGGCTGGGTGGGGGTAGGGCGATTTAGGTGCGCTCCCCGGTGACAATGTAGACCACACGTTTGCCGATGTTCGCTGCGTGGTCGGCAATGCGCTCCATATAGCGAATGGCCAGCACCAGCAGCACCGTGGGCTCCACCGAACCCAGAATGTTGGTTTGGTGGGCGAGGAGATCGTAGAGTTCGTCGTAGTCGTTGTCTACGGCGTCGTCCTTTTGTTTAATTTCTAGCCCCGCACTGGCGTCGAGATCCGAAAGGGACAGAAGGCTCATGGCTACCATGGATCGGCAGCGATCCAGCATAATTTGCACCCGGCCCATCAGCGGATGGGCCGGGTAGGGAAACAGCTTAATCGCCACATCCCCCAAATCCTTGGCATAGTCGCCGATGCGCTCGAGGTCTCGCACCATTTGGATAAACGCCCCCACCCGCCGCAGATCCACATCCGCCGAGGTGGTGAGGGTAAACAGATGCATACAGTCCACTTCAATTTGGCGATAGAACCGATCCACCTGTTTATCTTGGCTACGCAGGCGCTGGGCCGACTCCAGATTGCGGTCACAGAGGGCCTCCCGGGCCAACACGCAGGAGGTTTCGACCAAGGCACCCATGCGCAACAAATCCCGCTGCACCCGCAGAATCTGACGCTCAAACTCGCTGCGAAGGGGAGATGGGGGATTCACCGCCATCGATGGCGTCAACCATGGATCCGCATCCTGCACCAATAGCCTCTCCTTGGGGTTATGCTAGCCGCTGGCCCAGCCCAGCCCTTTGACCCACTGTAGCTTGCCTAGACGACGCTTTTTGCTTGCCTGAGAACAAGGTTTTGTTAGCTTAGCGTTAAATTTCCTGCAACGTTCTCAGCAGGTAGCCTGTGGGCTCTCGGAGTGCTTGGCAATCAGGTAGCCGCAGCGGTGCTCCCCTTGGACAATCCAGTGGGTGCGCTGCACGGCACAGTCGGACAGGGCGATTTGGAACATTTCTAGCTCGTGGCCGCAGACGCTAGGAAAGGATTCGGCGATGTGGGAAATGGCGCAGTTGTATTCGGTGATGATATAGCAGGGGCCGGGGGTGTCCACGGCAAGGTGGGGCTGCATTTCGGCGGGATTTACCTCGTGCCATTCGGCCATGTAGCCCTCGGCCTGCCGCAGGTTCACCAGCTTAGCCACCCGTTCCGCCACGGTGCCTGTGCCCACCTGATCCCGATATTCCAGGGCTTTGCGCTCCCACTGTTTCCGCAAAATGGTGCCCACCTGATCGCGGCCTACGGTTTCCGCCAGGGTATCGAGTAAAGAAATGGCGAACTCGTCGTACTGGGCGGGGAAACGGTCACGGCCCTTGCTGCTGAGGCGATAGAGGTGATTCGGTCGGCCCATGCCCTCATGGACGGCCCGGTGTTCGATCAGCCCTTCCGACTCCAAATCCTTCAAATGGCGGCGGATGGCCTGGGCGCTGACCTCAAAATGTTCCGCCAAGGCTTGGGCGGTGGCCTCGCCCTGCTTCAGCAGGTAGACCAGGATGTCGTCCTTGGTGGAGGAGGGTTGCTGCACAAAGGTCATGGCATGGGCCAACGTGAAGGACTTGCAAACATGAACAGCGGATACTTTGACAACATCAATGTTGCTAAACTACCCTAAGATTGAGTTAGACAACCTAAATGTTGCTTTAATTGTATAGAATTAATGGGCTGTGTAGCCATATCTTTGTCCTGCGATGACTGTTACCCCTCCCACCCAAGCCTCCGACAAGAACCTCGAAATGATGCGAAGCTTTGCCCAAAGCTACGCCAAACGCACGGGGACCTACTTCTGTGCGGATCCCGGCGTAACGGCGGTGGTGCTGGAGGGGTTGGCCAAGCACAAGGATGACCTGGGTTCGCCCCTGTGCCCCTGCCGCCACTACGAAGACAAAGAAGCCGAGGTGAAGTCCATCTACTGGAACTGCCCCTGTGTGCCTATGCAGGAGCGGAAGGAGTGCCACTGTATGCTCTTCCTCACCCCCGACAACCCCTTCGCTGGGGATCAGCAAGAGATTGCCTTCGAGACCATTCGTACCGAGACAAATAAGTATCAATAGCTCCCGGTGGCGCTGGCGGCACATCTCCAGCGTCATCCCATCCACCGTTTGCGGCCAGTCCTAGAGAGTCGAGTCTATGAGTGCTTCTGTTCAGTCCCTCGTTAGTCAGCCCTACAAGTACGGCTTCACCACCGACATCGAGGCCGATGTCATCCCCCGTGGCCTCAGTGAGGACGTGGTGCGGCTGATTTCCGCCAAGAAAAACGAGCCGGAATTCATGCTGGAGTTTCGCCTCAAGGCCTACCGCAAGTGGCTAACCATGGCGGAACCCGTGTGGCCCAACGTCAGCTATCCGCCCATCGACTACCAGAACATCATTTACTACTCGGCTCCTAAGGTCAAAGAGAAGAAGGGCAGCTTGGATGAAGTCGATCCGACTCTGCTGGAGACCTTCGAGAAGTTGGGGATTCCCCTTTCGGAACAAAAGCGCCTAGCCAACGTGGCGGTGGATGCCATCTTTGACAGCGTTTCCGTGGCCACCACCTTTAAAGAAAAGCTGGCGGAAGTCGGGGTGATTTTCTGCTCCATCTCCGAGGCCATTCACGAACATCCAGACCTGGTGGAAAAGTACCTCGGTAGCGTGGTACCCATTGGCGACAACTACTTTGCAGCCCTCAACTCGGCGGTGTTCAGCGACGGTTCCTTTGTCTACATCCCCAAAGACACCGTCTGCCCGATGGATTTGTCCACCTATTTCCGCATCAACAACGGCGATTCTGGCCAGTTCGAGCGGACGCTGATTGTGGCGGAATCCAGCAGTTCGGTGACCTACCTGGAGGGCTGCACCGCCCCCATGTACGACAGCAACCAACTCCATGCCGCCATTGTGGAATTGGTCGCCCTCGACGATGCCACCATCAACTATTCCACGGTGCAAAACTGGTATGCCGGAGACGAAAACGGCAAGGGCGGCATCTACAACTTCGTCACCAAACGCGGCCTCTGCGCTGGAAAGAGATCCAAAATCTCCTGGACTCAGGTAGAAACGGGTTCCGCTATCACTTGGAAATACCCGAGTTGCGTCCTGGTGGGCGAAGGCTCCGTAGGCGAGTTCTACTCCGTGGCCCTCACCAACAACCTGCAACAGGCCGACACCGGAACCAAAATGGTTCACGTCGGCAAAAACACTAAAAGCACCATCGTTTCCAAGGGCATTTCCGCCGCCAAGTCTAAAAACAGCTATCGCGGTCTGGTGAAAATTGGCCCCAAGGCTGACGGAGCCCGCAACTATTCCCAGTGCGACTCCATGCTGATCGGCGACACCTCCAGCGCCAACACCTTCCCCTACATCCAGGTGCAAAATAGCACCGCTCAGGTGGAACACGAAGCCTCCACCTCCAAAATTGGGGAAGACCAACTCTTCTACTTTGCCCAGCGCGGCATTTCCCCCGAAGATGCGGTGTCGATGATCATCAGCGGATTCTGTCGCGATGTGTTCAACAAATTGCCGATGGAATTTGCCGCCGAAGCCGACAAACTTCTCGCCCTCAAACTCGAAAACAGCGTCGGGTAAACCCCAATCCCGTAGGGTGCATAACGCCGAGGTGAGGCTAACGCCAACGCGCCAGCAAGGCACCTTCGAGGAGTGGTACATTGCTTCGCGAATGCAGCCTACAAATTGTTCATCGACATTCATTTTTTGCCCTGAAGCTTACCGGATATTGCCAACCACCCCAACACCATGATTAACGAACACAGCGAGATCATTCTTTCCGTCAAAAACCTCCATGCCAATGTGGACGGCACCGAAATTCTGAAGGGGCTAAACCTGGAAGTAAGAGCAGGGGAAATCCATGCCATCATGGGCCTCAACGGGTCTGGGAAAAGTACCTTTTCTAAGGTGTTGGCGGGTCATCCTGACTACGAGGTGACCGCTGGGGACGTGGTTTTCAAGAGTGAAAATATCCTGAATCTGGAACCCCACGAACGGGCCACGGCTGGGGTGTTTTTGGCCTTTCAGTACCCCCTAGAAATTCCTGGGGTGAGCAACCGCGACTTTTTGCGCGTCGCCTACAATGCCCACCGTAAGGCTAGGGGCGAAGAGGAAATCGATGTCTTTGACTTCGATGACCTGCTAGACGAGCGGTTGTCCGTGGTGAAAATGGACGCTTCGTTCTTGGATCGCAGCGTCAATGAAGGCTTCTCTGGCGGCGAGAAAAAGCGCAACGAAATCCTGCAAATGGCGCTACTAGAACCGGCCCTGGCCATTCTGGATGAAACCGATTCTGGCCTAGACATCGACGCCCTGAAAATCGTCGCCAACGGCGTGAACCAACTCATCACCCCCGACAACGCCGTGGTGCTGATCACCCACTACCAGCGGCTATTAGACTACATCGTGCCCGACTACGTTCACGTCATGGCCGAGGGCCGCATCATCACCACGGGCGGCAAAGAACTGGCCCTAGAACTGGAATCTCGCGGCTACGAGTGGATTTTGGCCGAACATCGTGCGGAGGCTGTGGCGTAATGGCAAACTCCTCTGATCTCAACGCAATCCTGGCAATGCCCACCACCGCCAGCCTTACCGAACAACGGGATGCTTACCTGAAGACCCTAATCGCCACGGCCAAAGCGGCTGTCCCCACAGACCTCGCCCTGGCCGATCTCCGCACCCGCGCCGCAGCCCTGCTGAAGGAAGAAACCTTCCCCTCCACCCGTCAGGAGGACTGGCGCTTTACCGATCTCTCGGCCCTGCTGTCGGTAAATTTTGCTGCAGCGGAAGCCTCAACCGTGGCGGAATCGGCTATCGACCCCCTACGCTTGCCCGAAACCACC
This sequence comes from Nodosilinea sp. BSH.14, assembly GCA_023264315.1. Taxonomy (GTDB): domain Bacteria; phylum Cyanobacteriota; class Cyanobacteriia; order Phormidesmidales; family Phormidesmidaceae; genus Nodosilinea. Next base: position 6,051 of record JALQST010000040.1, on the reverse strand, counting down.
GGGGCACAAATCGTCGTGGTCAACGGGGTTTTCAACGCCGAACTGTCCCAATTGGAGCAACTGCCGGAGGGGGCAACGGTCGGTAGTCTGCGTCAACTCAGTCAGAACGCTGACCTAATGACCAAGCTACAAACGCGCCTGGGCCAAGCCAGCGGTAGCCATGAGGTGTTTACGGCCCTCAATACCGTCGGTTTTCAGGATGCGGTGGTGATTTACCTGCCCCGCAATGGGGTCATCGATACCCCGGTGCAGATCCTCTACATCCACCAAGGGCAAGACACCCTCGCTCAACCTCGCTGCCTGGTGGTGGCGGAAACCAGTAGCGCGTTGACCCTAGTGGAAGACTTTTGGAGCACGGGGGATGAGGTGCGCCTCACCAATGCCGTCACCGAAATCTGGCTAGAGGCCAATGCCCAGTTTACCCACAGCCGCATTCAGCGGGAGGGTGCAGGCACCTACCACATCGGCAAAACCGTGATTACCCAGGCCCGCGATAGCCAGTACATCGGCACAGCGGTGGACTTTGGGGCCAAACTGGCCCGCCACAACTGGGAAACCTACCAAACGGGCGAGCAAACCACCACTAAACTCTACGGCCTAGGCGCGATCACCAACGCCCAACACGCCGACACCCACAGCCTGGTGGCCCTCATCCATCCCTACGGCACCGTGGAGCAACAGCACAAGTCCATCGTGGACGGCAAGGCCCACAGCGTCTTTAACGGTCGGGTGGTGGTGGCCCAAAAGGCGCAGCAAACCAGCGCCAGCCAGCTCAACCGCAACCTGCTGCTGTCGGACAAGGCCAGGGTAGACACCAAGCCCCAGCTTGAGATTGTGGCCGACGATGTGAAATGCGCCCACGGAGCTACCGTCAGCCAGCTTCAGGCCGATGAGATTTTCTATCTGCAAAGTCGCGGCATTCGTGCAGCCCAGGCCCAGCGATTGCTGATCTATGCCTTTGCCATGGAAATGTTGGAGCGGATCCCGTTAGAATCGCTTCGTAGTACCCTGGCTGAGCGGATTACCCAATGGACTTAGGTGGCTCTCACCTCTAGGCCCTTGGCCCTCACCCCCAGCCCCTCTCCCGTGGGGAGAGGGGAACTGGATAAGGACTCTCGCTTTATTCCTCGGAATGCTGAACTTGGTGGGCGGTGCCCACTCTACCCAATTACCCCCCGCCCTCCCATGACCGTCGCCCAAGAACTGTCCCTGGCTGCTCAGGTTCGTGCCGATTTCCCGATTCTGCATCAGGCGGTGAACGACCATCCGCTGGTGTATCTGGACAATGCGGCCACATCCCAAAAGCCGAGGGTGGTGCTGGAGGCGCTGAACCACTACTACCAACTCGACAACGCCAACGTTCACCGGGGGATTCATGCCCTCAGTGCACGGGCCACGGATGCCTACGAGGGAGCGCGGGACAAGGTCGCAGCCTTTGTGAATGCCGCCAGCCGGGATGAAATTGTCTTTACCCGCAATGCCAGCGAGGCGATTAACCTCGTCGCCTACGCCTGGGGGATGAGTGCCCTGAAGCCGGGGGATGAAATCATCCTCTCGGTGATGGAGCACCACAGCAACCTGGTGCCCTGGCAGTTTGTCGCCCAGCGCACCGGGGCGGTTCTGAAGTTTGTGGGTTTAACCGAGGATCAAGCTTTTGACCTGGAACAGTACCGTTCCCTGGTGAGCGACAAAACTCGCCTCGTCGCGGTGAATCACGTTTCCAACGCCCTGGGCTGCATTAACCCAGTGGAGGAGATCATCGCCCTCGCCCATCGCCACGGTGCCAAGGTGCTGATCGACGGTTGCCAAAGTGCGCCCCACCTGCCCCTGAATATGCAGGCGATGGACTGCGACTGGTTTGTGGCCTCTGGCCATAAAATGTGTGGCCCCACGGGCATTGGCTTTTTATACGGCAAGCTGACTCTGCTCCAGGAAATGCCCCCCTTCCTGGGCGGTGGCGAAATGATTGCCGACGTGTACTTTGACCACGCCACCTACGCCGACCTGCCCCACAAGTTTGAAGCAGGCACCCCCGCCATTGCCGAAGCTATTGCCCTCGGTGCCGCTGTGGATTACCTGGCTTCCGTGGGCATGGACAAAATCGCCGCCTACGAGCACGAACTAACGGCCTACCTCTACAAACAAATCCAGGCTATCCCCGAAATCAAGCTCTACGGCCCTGTCCCCAAGGCCGATGGCAGTGGTCGCGCCGCCCTCGTCACCTTTACGATTGACGGGGTTCACGCCCAGGATTTGGCTACCCTGCTGGATCAGTCGGGCATTGCCATTCGATCGGGCCACCACTGCACCCAGCCGCTGCACCGCCTGCTGGGAGTCGATTCCACCGCCCGCGCCAGCCTCTATTTCTACAACACCAAGGCCGAAATTGACGCCTTAATCGCCGCCCTTAAGGACACCCTAGACTTTTTCCGGGGCATTTTTGAGGACGACGATTAACGTCATACCTCAAGCAGGACAGGGCCAACCAGGTCAGGGGAGAATGTCATGGAATACACCTTGGCTCAGGTGGGGGCGGCGGTGTTTGCGGTGTCGGGGGTGTTGTCGGCGGCACAGCAGCGGCTCGATATTTTTAGTGTAGTGGTGGTGGGGTTGCTCACCGCCATTGGTGGCGGCACGTTGCGGGATGTGATCCTAGACGTACCCGTCTTTTGGTTGTTGGATCTGACCACCTTTTGGGTGGCTTTGGGGGCCTCCTTTGCCACCTTTCTGGGATTCCGGTTCCTCCTGAAATTGCCGCCCCGGATCCTGGCCTACCTGGATGCCATGGGCGTGGCGCTGTTTTCCGTGCAAGCCATCGACAAAACCCTATCCCTGGGCCATCCGGCGGCGGTGGCCGTGGTAATGGGGCTCATCACCAGCATCGCCGGGGGCATTCTGCGCAATGTCGTCACCCATCGGCCCACCATGCTGCTCTCCCGAGAACTCTATGCCACCCCCATCGTGCTGGGAGGCATCCTCTATGTGTTGCTACTGCGGGCTATTCCCAGTCCTTGGGGGCGGCTGATGGCCATGGGGCTGATTTTTGGCATTCGGGCCACCGCTATTCGCTGGCAGTTGTTCTTGCCCCTGCGGCTCACCCTCAAGGTGGATCCGCCCTAGACGGGGCAACTTGCCCTCGTGCCCTGATGGCCCATCCTCACTCAAACTGGGGTGGCAATTCCGAGGGCGAGAGCCCGTTGGGGTTGGCTGGACGCGGAGTTACCAGGGGATCACCAGGTTCCCCTGCCGCTGCCGCTGCCGCTGCTGCTGCCGCCGCTGCCCCCCCACCGTCACCGGCCCCATTCGCGCCATTGGGCGAGGTGGCGGCGGTGGGGGGCAGAGCCACCGTGGCCAAGGTAAAGGATCGCTGCACCTGCTGACCATCGCGGTTGGTGACTTGGAGGGTAATCACCGTCGAACTGGTTTCAGGGCTGAGGGGAATCGGCAAACTGCCCTGGGGAGCCACGTTACCCGGCACAGGGAGCAGCGCCACGGTGGTACCGGGGTTGGCTTCCACCTGCCAAGACACCACCAGTGGGGGCGGCGGCTGGCCGGGGGCTAGGGTAATGGTGTATTTGGATTGCATGGGCTGGCCGTTCACCAAAAAGCTGAGGATTTGGGGCGGACGCGCTTCGATCAAAATGGGAGCCGTGGCCAGGGTGATGGGCGGATCGGCGGGGCCATCCACAGGAATGACGGTGAGCTCAAAAATGTAGCGTCCGGCCTGTCTTACCCCCGTTTGCAGGTTCTCACAGACGAGTAGATCCTCCATCTTGCAGAAGGGCTGAAGGGCTTCCGGGAGGCCCTGACGCAGGTCAATTTGCACCGCCGGAAAGACAATGGTGCCCTCCGGGTCTCGACCCACCAGTTCTAGGGCGGCAATGCGTTGGGGGTGGGCAATGGCCCAATTGAGGCGAATCCCGTAGGGATCGGTTGCCGGGGTGTTGGCCCCAGCGGGACTGGCCTCCGGGTTATCCGAGGCTGGGTTACTCGCCCCGTTGCCCTGGGCGACGGGGGGCGGCGGGGCTTCAGGGTATACGGGTTGACTGGGGCCAAAGGCCAGAATCTCCGGCGTAGGAAAGGGATCGACCGTAATCAGGGCCGAGGTCAAGGTATGGGGCACGAGGCGACCCCGCCCTGGTTTCGGAAAAGCGGTAAGGGTGAACTGGTACTGTCCGGGCTGGCGGGCATCGGTGAGCACCGCACGACAGGTGAGTAGGATACGGCTGAGGGTGCAGAAGGGCTTGAGATCCGGGGGGAGCCCCTGGCTGAGGTCGTAGGTGAGGGGGCCGCTGGTGATCGCCCCCTCCGGCGACTGCCCCACCAGTTCTAGGCGCTGCACACGGCGAGGCTGGCTAATCTGGAAATCCAGTCGTACCGCATCGTCATTAACCTCGCTGTATTGGGGGTCAGCGGGGGCTAGTCGCACCACCTGGGGCGGCACCGGAGGGCGCAACAGCAGCCACCACAGCAGCCAAAGCCCCGTCACCACACTGCCGATCACCAGCAGCACCAGGGGTAACACCTGCCACCACGGGCGCGACTCCCACAGCAAAAAGCCCTGCATAGGAATATCGGGCAGAGGATGACCCTCCGGATCCTGGGTTTCAACGGCAAAGTTAATCACCCGTCCGCCCCCCACCCAGGGCCGTTTGCGTCGGGTCTGGGGCTGCACCGTCAATTGGGCGGTCTGGGTTTGCTGGGGAGCCAAATGCAATTCAGGCGGATCTAGGGTGAAGGTACAGAGGTCGCCCCCATCCAGGGGCAACGCCTGAAAACTCAGGGTTCGGGGCGTGTTGCCCTGGTTGCTGGCCTGCACCCTATAAACCCCGGCCTGGTGCTGAACTTGGCTCACCAGGGTCCGAAAACTCAGGTTCATCTGGTAAACCGGACGCACCTCTAAATACAGCAACTCCAGCAGTACCAGGTCAGGCTGGTTCTCCGATTGCAGTTGCAATGTGCCGACATAGCTACCCGCCAAGGTATTCGGGGGCACCGTCAGCAGCACCAGAATCGTGCCCTGGTCGTTGGGGTTGAGGTCGAGGTGAGGGTCAGTGAGGGAGAGGCCCACCGCCTGAAACCCTTGGGGATAGGTAATTGTCAGCCACTCACTGGGGAGGTCTAGACAATGCAGCCGAAACCGATCCACCCGCTGGGCACGGTTGTGAACCAGCACCTGAAGTTCTAGGGTGTTGCCGGGGGACAGACTGACGGGGCTGGCTGACCGGGTTGGAGGCAGCAGGAAAAAGGTGGGGTCGCTGGTTTGGTCGGCGTCCTCGGCGGCGGGCAACACCTGAAGGCGCTGCTCAAACCGCTGGGGCGGACTACTGGGGTAGGACTGGGGCGCGTCCACCACCAGGGCATAGGTATAGTATCCGGCCATGGCCGTGGCGGGCACCAAGAAGGTGAAAATGGCCTCCCGGCTTTGGTCGGAGCCAAGGGCCAACCGCTCCTGGGTAGAGGACACCCCAGCGTAGAGAGAGTCCGGGAGATCCTCCAAAAACACATCAATCACAGCGCTGGTGTCACCCTTGTTCGTCACCGTGACGCTGAGGGTGACGGTGCCCCCCGGAGCCACCAGGCTCGCCCCACTCAACATCACCGCCAGGGGCGCTGGGCCAGGGGCGCTGGGTACCTCAACATGATTTGCCCGCTGCCGCGACAAAATTCGAGCCCGATATTGCACGGGTGGAGGATTGACCCAGGCCGATCCCTCCTGCCAAGACTCCTCCGACGGTGGCGAGACCGCCTGCACATAGCCCTGAGCCAATAGCAGCGTCAACTGCTTCTGGACTTCTGCATCCGGTACCCCAAGATGCTGGGCCACATCGGCCAACGTCACCGTAGATTGGCGCACCAACCACACCATCAGTTGGCGCTGCTCTAGGGGCAAGGACAGCAGATCGGCCATGCTGAGACCACCCCAGTCGTCCCCCGTCGCCGATTCACGCTCAAACCCTAGCCCTTGGAACCCCGAACCTGTCATGGCCACGTCCTATGTCAGAGGTCATTTCCTCAGAGGCCATTATAGTCTGGCCCACCGGCTCAACA
>JALQST010000409.1 GCA_023264315.1 Nodosilinea sp. BSH.14 | reverse complement strand
CCTCCTCTATCTTAGCGAAGTGTTGTGTAAAGCCGTCCTAGAAGGACGGGGTTTCAGACCCAGGAGATTCTGATGAAACAACCCTGACCCATCCCCCGGGGATCACCACAGCGCCCTAATTGCCGGGAGACTCGACGGGTTGATTTTGGGCACTCCGTGGGGATCGTTTTTTGGGAGCCAGAACCGGCTTATTCGAGCCAGCCTCTCGGGAGCCATGATCCTTGCCACTGGCCTCGGTTTTCACCTGGTGATCGCTGCGCTGCCAGACGGGAACCGTGTGGTCGTAGGCCATTTGCAGGGCGGCGGCGGCGATGGTATGGATATCGTACTCCTCGCTGAGCTGGGAGACGATGGGCAGGAAGGAGGCCAGCCGCTCGCTGGTGATGGCTTCCCGCACCTGGCTGCGCAGGCGTTCCAGATTGCGGGCGGCAATCTCGGCGCGGGTGGGGATTTGCATGATGCTCATGGGCTGCTTGGTTTGCCGTTCAATTTGGCGCAGCTTGTGCTTTTCCAGGGGCGTCACCAGGGAAATGGCGACCCCAGTTTTTCCGGCCCGTCCGGTGCGGCCAATGCGGTGAACATAGTTTTCCACGGCGTCGGGCAGGTCGAAGTTGATGACGTGGGTGAGGTCATCCACATGGATACCCCGTGCGGCGATGTCGGTGGCCACCACCCAGCGCACCTGCTGTTGGCGGAACCGCATCAGCAGCCGTTCCCGCTGGGACTGGCTGAGGTCGCCGTGGTATTCATCCACGCTGTAGCCTGCGGCCTGCAACTGGCGAGTGAGGTCGCTGGCGGTGCGGCGGGTTCGCACAAAGATGATGGCGGATTCGGGGTCTTGGATTTCCAAGATCGGTTGCAAGGCCCGTACCTTCGTCCAGCCGCGAGGCACCACGTAGGAAATCTGCTGAATGTGCCGGGGCGAGGCTTTGGCCGCTTGAATTGTCACCGTGACCGGGGATTGCAGGAACTTGGTGGTCAGTTCCCGAATTTCGGGGGCCATGGTGGCCGAAAAGAAGGCGGTTTGCCGATTCGCCGGAGCTTTGCTAAGGATTTTTTCCACATCCTGAATGAAGCCCATGTTCAGCATTTCGTCGGCCTCATCCAGCACCAGCCAGCCCAGGTTTTTGAGGGAGAGGGTACCCCGGTTCAGCAGGTCAAGCACCCGACCAGGGGTGCCCACCACAATCTGCGCCCCGCGACGCAGTTGCTCCTGCTGACGGTCGATGGACTGACCACCATAGAGGGCCAGAATCTTGGGACGGCCTTGGATGCGGTAGCTGCGCATGGCTTGGCAGACCTGAAGGGCCAGTTCCCGCGTGGGGGTCAGCACCAGGGCTTGGACAGCGGGGTTATTGGGATCCACCTGCTCCATCAGCGGCAGGGAGAAGGCAGCGGTTTTGCCCGTCCCGGTCTGTGCCTGACCAATCAAATCCCGACCCGATAGCAGGTGGGGAATGGCCTCCGCTTGGATGGCGGTGGGCTCGTGGTAGCCCAGGGATTCTAGGTGGCTGACACGGGCAGCCGACAAACCTAGGCTGGCAAAGGAGAAGGTCATAGCGGATCCTCGAAGAGATGACACAATCGGGGGAAACGGGCGGAAACTTGGGCCGAGGTCGGCGGGCAACCCTGGGGATCAACCGCAGGGACTAGGGAACGCTAGGGCGATGCGGTCACTTGGCCGAACAGGTCGTAGGTGTCGGCGGCGGTGATGGTAACGGGGACAAGGGCGTTCAGCGGGGCCGATCCGGTGACGTAGACGACGCCATCCACCTCCGGGGCAAAGCGGCTAGAGCGACCGATGGTGACGCCCGTGGCGGGGTTTTCCTGCTCGATCAGCACCTCCACGGTTTTGCCAATTTCCGCCTGGTTTTTGGCCCAGGCGATGGGCTGTTGGGCCAGCATCAGGGTTTCGCGCCGCTGCTCCCGCACCGCTTCGGGAATTGGGTTCGGCAAACTGTAGGCGGGGGTGCCTTCCTCGGCGGAGAAGGAGAACACGCCGACGTGATCAAACTGGTGGCGTTCCACAAAGGCCAGCAGGTGCTCAAAGTGCTCTTCGGTTTCCCCAGGGAAGCCGACGATGAAGGTGGTTCGCAGCACCGCTTCGGGCAGGGCGTCCTTGATGCGGTGAATCACATCGTCATTCACCTGTCCTTGCCAGGGGCGATTCATGGCCCGCAGCACCTCCGGGTGGGAATGCTGGAGGGGCAAATCCAGGTAGGGCAAGACGTTGGGGGTATCGCGGATGGCGTCGATCACCGTTGGGGTCAGCCCCGTGGGGTAGGCGTAGTGCATCCGAATCCAGGGGATGTCCACCTCCCCTAAGGCCCGCAGCAGTGCTGCCAGTTGGGGCTTGCCGTAGAGGTCGGCCCCGTAGTTGGTGGTGATTTGGGAGATCAGCACCAGTTCCTGCACCCCTTCGTCGGCCAGTTGCTTAGCCTCCGCCACGATGGACTCGATGGAGCGGGAGCGCTGGTTGCCGCGCAGGTGGGGAATGATGCAGAAAGCACAGCGGTAGTCGCAGCCCTCCGCCACCC
>JALQST010000408.1 GCA_023264315.1 Nodosilinea sp. BSH.14 | reverse complement strand
TGGGTGTTTTTTTGCCGACTCAGCACCCCCCGCAGCGGCGACGCAATATCTCCCGGCGACAGCCCCCCCACCGCCACCTGATAGAGCAAGGGCTGAAACAGGTGGAAGTTGCGCTTATCAATCAGCGTTACCTCCACATTGGTGGCCCGTCCCAACCGCTGGGCCGCATAGAGCCCGCCAAAACCACCGCCAATAATCACCACGCGATGCTTACCCGAGGGCGGGGGGACGGGGGGCTGCTCAGGGGCGGACGCGAGATCGAGGGCCGGATCTTCCAGGGTTTGCATGGCGCTAGGTTGGGGTAGGACAGATGTTACAGACTGTTATAAAACGAATCCGTTGACAAGACTGTGCGCTGCGCTAGATTTTTGGGTCAGGGCTTTGGGCCAGGGGCTAGGCCGTCCGAGGGTCGTCCCGATGGCATGATGGAATTGGGGGTTTCCCCCAGTTATCCCCAGTCCTATCGCGCCCACGGTTGACCCATGCCCTGGTTTGTCAAAATCGAAAAAGGCATCGTCGATAAACCCACCTTTGACCAACATGTTCCGGCCCATGTGGCCTACGTCAAAGCCCTGATTGACCAAGGGCACCAAGCCAAAACGGGCTACTGGGCGGAATATGGCGGCGGCATGTTGCTGTTTTGGGCCGAATCCCGGGCCGAGGCCGAGGCCATTGTAGCGGCGGATCCGCTAATTGCCCATGACTGCGTCACCTACGAACTCCATGAGTGGCGCATCGTGGTCGAATGAACCCGGTGACGACATCAGGCCGGTCGCATCGACCGGTGGCAACACAGACCCCGTGAAGGAGTACAGCATGAACATTCATCGGCTACGAGCCTTTCAAGACAACTACATTTTTGTGCTGCACAACCCAGCCACCCACCAGGCCGCCGTGGTTGACCCTGGGGATGCTACCCCGGTGCTGGACTGGCTGGATCACCACGGGGCCAGCCTGGTTGCCATTTTGAACACCCACCACCACAGCGATCATGGGGGGGGCAATCAGCGACTGCTCCAGCAGTTCCCAGCGGCCACGGTCTACGGTGGGGCGGAGGATTGGGGCCGCATTCCCGGCCAAACCGTGGCCTTGCAAGAGGGAGATCGGGTAGTCTTTGGCGATGACGCAGGGGAAGTCTTCTTCGTCCCTGGCCACACCCGCGCCCACATCGCCTACTATTTTCCGCCCCAAACCTCGACGGACTGGGGGGATTTATTTTGCGGCGACACCCTGTTTGCGGGCGGCTGCGGACGCTTATTTGAGGGCACCCCCGCGCAGATGGTGGCCTCCCTTACCAAGCTACGCCGCCTGCCCGACACCACGCGGGTCTGGTGCGCCCACGAATACACCCTCAACAACCTCCGCTTTGCCATCACCATCGACCCCGACAATGCAGCCCTCCAAGAACGACTCCATCGGGTGGAAGTCGCCCGTCGGCACGATCAGGCCACGGTGCCATCGGATCTAGGCCTAGAAAAGCAAACCAATCCCTTCCTGCGCTGGGATCATTCCGCCATCCAATCCGCCATGCAAAGCCAAACCCCAGACCAAACCTTCGCCCGTCTGCGCGGCAAAAAGGATCGGTTCTAGCCAAAATTTGGTTCTAGGGCCGAAGGAGCACCGACGGTTTTCCAGGGATAGAGATGATGGGCCAGTTTGAAATGCCAGTCTTTACGAGTATCGGCAATGCGTTGATGGACTCTCGCCATCTTCTTTTGGAGTTTTAGCCAGTTCGCTGACCCCTTCTGCTTATTCTTCAATCGACGTTGCAGCGATTTCAGCTTGCGGTGTAGATCATTGAAAAAGCGAGGTCGCTTGACCTGTTCTCCATCGGACGTTGAAAGAAAGTATTCCAAGCCAACATCAATCCCTACCGGATGGCCATGGGGCATCGTGGCAGGAATGGCGACATCAGCCTGAAGGCTCAGCATGACAAAATACCCCGATGCCTTGCGGACAATCCGGGCTTGCTTCACCTCGAACCAGTCGGGAATTTCCCTTGACCAGCGCACCTTAACTAACCCCAGTTGAGGCAGCTTAATTCCATCGGGGGTGACGCAGTTCTTGAGCATCTGAGGGAAGACAAAGCTTCTCATCCGATTCGACTTTTTGAACCGAGGGAAACCTGAACGCTTCAGCCGCCAGGATTCCCAGGAGGCTTCCAGCTTCCTGATAACTTGCTGAAGCACCTGGGCGTTGACAGTTTTGAGCCGGGGGAAATCGGCCTTGGCCGCTGTCAGTGACTTGCACTGCCGCGCATAGCTGGGAAATGGCACATCCGCTGGCAAGATGAACTCCTGCCGAATCGAACACGCATTCACCGGAGACTTGCGGGAATCCAGCCAGTCTTTTCGTTCCCGCAGCGCAAAATTCCAGACATTGCGGCACACATCGAGGATGTGCTCAATCTCTGAAACCTGCTCCGCAGTTGGCTCTAGCTTAAATTCCCACGTCATGTTGAGCATACGCTCATTATAGTCTAAGAAATGCTTGCTTGCTTCTTAGACTCCCCGATTACTCCCTCCGGTCGTGCGCCGCTGCTTCGC
>JALQST010000407.1 GCA_023264315.1 Nodosilinea sp. BSH.14 | reverse complement strand
GGGGAGTGGGGGAGATGCTGCTATTTGTCGAAACGGCGCATGAGGTAGGCGACGCCGAAGTCGCCGTTGGGGTGGTCTTCTAGGAGTTTGGCGAGGTCGAAGATGCGATCCGCGATCTCTGGGCCTAGTTTATCGACAATGGCCTGCTGCTCCCGCGCAATGTTTTCCTGCTCCCGCACCTGGGACTGCCACTCGGCGGAAAACAGGTAGCCAATGTGGGTATCAAGGCTGAGTTTTTGCAGAATGTCCCACTCTCCGGCATCGCACCAAATGCCCTTGCAGTTGGGGCAGCGCTCCACATAGAAGGACGTATGTTTGAGGCTGATGCGCCCCCGCACCAGGTAACTGCGGCAATCGGGACAGAGGGCCGCTCGGTTATCCAGCCCCGCTGGCCGAAAAGGCACGTCCAGGGACAAGGGCAGCACGGCCACCTGGGTGGGCGCATCGGGGTCGATCTGGGGCTGCTGCCACGCCTCGTAGCTCTCCGGCGGAATCCAAGACCCGCCGCAGCTAGGGCAAGCCTTGGCCACTAGCCCTGGGGCCAGTTCGCTGTCTTGCAGGGGCACGTTCCCCTCTTTGGGACATTGGTACAAAACGGGTTCTCCTAACGGCTGACGCGGGGCCACGGCGGGCCGTGTTGCCCCCAGGAATTCCTACCATTAAACCATTCTGCGCCGCCGATCCCCTAGACCGGAATTAGGCCGGAATGGACACCGTAACGGCGGCAATGGCCACATACATATCGTCGTTTTTGTCGTCAAAGTCGGGGATAGCCCGCCCCGCCACCACCATGCCGCCCTCTTTCAGGATCAGCGTTTTTTGGCCAAAGGGCAGCACCGCCAGCACCTCTTCCTGCCGCACTTGGTCGGGGAACGGAACCGCCACCTGCACTTCGACGATCATCTCGTCGGGATGGCTCAGCCCCGCCACCTCCCACACTCCCGGCAGGGCATTGTGGGCAATGGCATTCCGTACCGCCCGCGCTGCCGCCACCGTGGGGTCTTGGCCATGCTGATCCACACCCATGCCCATTTCAATCACCAATCGTTTTGCCGCCATGGGTTCTTCTCCGCGTTGGTTATCACTCTGGTTTCAACCTTATACGGTTTTGTCTAGGGGAGCGGTTTCGTGAGACAGTAGACCTGATTCGGCCATGGCTCGCGGTTTATGGCAAGGGTCTTTGTTGAGGATTTCCAGGAGCAGTGGGGATAGCGATGACCAACGCAGCATGGGTCTTTCCAGGGCAGGGTTCTCAGGCCATTGGGATGGGGATAGATTTGGCGGAGTTACCCCAGGCCCAGGCTCGGTTCGCGGAGGCGGAGGCGGTGCTGGGTTGGTCGGTGCCGGAGGTGATTCAGGACGCCGAGGATAAGGTGTCCAACACCCGCTACACCCAGCCCTGTCTCTACGTCCTCGAAACCCTGCTGGTGGATTTGCTGATGGAACAGGGCCAAGCTCCCGCCGCCGTGGCAGGGCACAGCTTGGGGGAATATGTGGCCCTCTATGCCGCTGGGGTGTTTGATTTTGCGGACGGTCTCGCCCTGGTGAAACAGCGGTCGGCATTGATGGCGGCGGCCTCCGATGGCATGATGGCGGCCCTGCTGGGGTTTGACATGGACGACCTGACCGCCCAACTGGCCGCAAATCCTGGGGCGGTGCTGGCCAACGACAACAACCCCGGCCAGGTGGTGATCTCTGGCACTCCGGCGGCGGTGGAAGCGGTGATGGGCTCTGTGAAAGCCAAGCGGGCGGTGAAGCTGAACGTCAGCGGAGCCTTCCACTCGCCCCTGATGGCCCCGGCGGCGGAAACCTTTGCCACCGTACTAGAACCCGTGACTTTCCGGGATGCCCAGGTGCCCGTGTTGTCCAACGTTGATCCCACCCCCGCCACCGACGCATCGGTGCTGAAACAGCGTCTCGTGCAGCAAATGACCGGATCGGTGCGCTGGCGAGAAATTAGCCTTGCCCTGCCCGGTCTCGGCATTGATACCGTCGTGGAAGTGGGGCCAGGGAACGTGCTCACCGGGCTGATTAAGCGCACCTGCAAAGATTTGGCCCTGGTGAATGTGGGCACCCTCGCCCAGCTTGAGGCTCAGGGATAGGCGCTATGCCTGGGCAGCCCGCCCCTTTGGCGGTCTCTGTGACAGGCTCAACACCCGCCCTAGGATTTGGCCCGCCGGACATCCTCTGAGGACTTGACCATGGCCCGTGATCGCGAACCCGCCGTTAACCTGCTGCTCTATCACCTGTTCAAGTGGACGGTGGTGAGCCCGCTGTTCCACACCTACTTTCGGGGCCGGGTGTATGGGGCCGAGAACGTCCCCAAGGCAGGCAAACTCCTGGTGGTGGCCAACCACGCCAGCGACTTCGATCCCCCCTTCCTCTCCGCCGCCGTGCGCCGCCCGGTGTCCTATATGGCCAAGGAGGAACTGTTTCAGGTGCCCGTTTTGGCCCCCGCCATTCGCCTCTATGGGGCCTACCCGGTGAAGCGGGGATCCGCCGATCGCAGCGCCATCCGCGCCGCCTTGGCCCAGTTAGATCAGGGCTGGGCGGTG
>JALQST010000406.1 GCA_023264315.1 Nodosilinea sp. BSH.14 | reverse complement strand
AGTTGGTCGGGGGTGAGGTAGTCTTCCAGATCGGGGCGCTCGCTGGGGTCGAGAAAGCAGCAGGCCCCGCAGTTACTCACACATTGCCAGGTGGTCATAGGTGCCTCAAATCTTGGAAAGGGGCCAGAGCAAGGGCTGAACAGCAAGACGGCCTTGGGATCTTGTGCCTTAGAATTTTATTAAGTTATCTAAAAGAGATGGGCCGTAAGCGGGTAGAATAGGCCACAAGTAATTTGCCAGCTTTCATTCTAGTAGGTCTGTGTTGGGAGGATCCATGAGCTTTTTGAGTAGCATTAACTTTGAGCTAATTGCCCAGTTAGCCATGTTGGCCATGATTGTTATCGCTGGCCCCACCATCGTCTTCTTGCTGTTTCTCCGTGGCGGCGACCTGTAAGGGCTTCCCTAGGCGGTCTCTGCGTTCAGACCGACCATAACCCATAGAGCCTCAACAATAGGCAATAAAAAACAGATGTTCCTAGGAACACCTGTTTTTTATTGCGATGGGCAGAGCGAGACTCGAACTCGCATGACCGAAGTCGCCACATTTTGAGTGTGGTGCGTCTACCAATTTCGCCATCCGCCCGTGGATGCGTTCTCATTATACGCAATGGGGCGACTTTTCACCAGGGCACCGTAGGCCGGACTGCTGGCCCAGCGATCAATTTCCCTGGCCCGCAGCACCGGGACGGGGTGGGTGAGCCCTTGGGTGCGCAGTTGTTTGAGGGCGTCGCCCAGGGCGTCCTGGCTCAGGTCATCGTAGGCCCGCGCTTGATCCATGAAGGCATCGACGCTCAGATCGGAGACCAGGGAAGGGGCACCGCCACAGAGTTTCATCAGCAGGGAGGCCACAATGCGCGGATCCTGGGCCACTAGCAGGGCCGCCCGGTCGCAGGTGAATTCAGCACAGCGCACCCATTCCATCAGCCGATTTTGCAGCCCTTGGGCAATGTCTGGCCCGAAGGGCAGTTGGCTGGCCGCCAGGGTAATTAGGTTGGCCACCGTTAGGTAGAGGCTGTGATCGCACTTGAGATGGCCTAGCTCGTGGGCAATCACCGCCTGGGTTTCCTCGGGGGTCAGCAGTTCTAGCAGGGCGGTATGAACCACGATAAAGGGCCGCTCGCCCCGCATGGCAAAGGTGTAGGCGTTGGGCACCGGGTTCTGCCGCACATAGAGCTGGGGCACCTCCAGATCGAGAATCTGGCAGGCTTCCACCAAGGATCGGTGGAGGCTGGGCAGTTGGCGTTCACTGACCTGAAGGCCCGAAGCCAAATTTTCCAGATGGAAAAATGACTCCGCCAGGGGAGCCACCACCATCCGCACCAGCACATCCAGCCCCGGCAGTTGTTGCAGCGCTCGGGTGGCTTCCAAATCTAAGGGATGGCGAAACTGCTCTGCCCGAAGGCCCAAAAGCCGTGCTTTACCAGACATAGACATCACCAAAAAAGGGTTGAGGGCCAGCCCACCGCCGAGGGTGGCAGAGCCTGGGTTGCCTTCGATGCCGACCTCAATACGACGGCCCAATGTCCCTATCCTACGGGAAGACAGCCCCGATGGGAGGTCAGCCCTGTGGCCCGGAATTTCGCCACTCCTCGCAAGGCCACCGAAACAGCGACGGCATCAGACGGAGGCCGCCTTCTTGCCAAAAAAATCAATCCGATAGTCCGTAATGGCCATCCCGGTTTGGGCTTCGATTTGCCGAATGATCTCCACGGGCAACACCACGTCCACGTCGATAATGTCGTCCGTGTCTAAGCAGTTAACGTGGCTATGGGAACGGCTACTGGGGCCATAGAGCCGCCCATCGGCACGATCCACGCACTCAATAATGCCCTGCTCTGAGAGGGCATCTAGGTTTTGGTAGACCGACGTATGACCAATGTCTCGCCCCTGCTGGTTGAGCTGGTGATAAATCTCGCGGGCCGATAAATGCCCCTGCTGCTGCCACAGGAGTTCTAGGATGTAGCGCCGCTGCCGACTCAACCGCATCCCCAACACCTGACATCGCTCTAGCGCGTCCTCTAAAGACGTAATGGGCGGTAGGGCGGGGGCATCCATGGCAAAGGGGATAAATCGTAGTCAGTACCACTTTACCAAAACCAGTGGCGGACAGGGGGATCAGCCCCGGCCCTAGGGCTGGCTGGGCTGGGGACTTGGGGACGGTGGGGACGGGGCAACGGTTGTGGCCTCAGGGGGAGACGGGCTAGGGGGCTGGGTCAAGGTGGCCGCAGCGACGGTTGTCTCCGTCGTCGTTGCCTCTGTTGCTGTGGCTTCTGCCCCAAGTGTATGGGCTTCGACCTGGGGAATGACGGCCTCGGTTATCGCCGTCTCGGTGGTTGGAGCCACGGGCTGAATTGATGCTGGGTTCGCTTCCGATTGAGGGGGTGTTTCTGATGTGGTGATAGCGGTGGTGATAGCTTCGGTCGCGGTGCCCTGCGGCGGAGACATCGGGGCGAGGTCTTCAGCGGTGGCTACCGTGGCTGAGGGTGGGGCTTCATCAGAATCTCCTGGGTCTGAAACCCCGTCCTTCTAGGACGGCTTTACACAACACTTCGCTAAGATAGAGGA
>JALQST010000405.1 GCA_023264315.1 Nodosilinea sp. BSH.14 | reverse complement strand
AGGAGCCCCTCGCCACAGCGGTGGATATGGCTCTGCGCCAAGCCGCCACCGTGCAAGTGGAGACCGATATGCGCGCCCTCTACAACCCAACCCGCATGGGGGTGATTGCCCAGGCCGCCGCCCACCTGCTGGAGATGATTGCCCAAACCTGCCCCGCCTGTGGGTGTCCCGGCTTTCGGGAGATCAAACGCTGGCCCGGTTTGCCCTGCGGCCTCTGCGGTACTCCCACCCTGCTGACCCACCGAGTGCGCCACCAGTGCCAGCGTTGCGACCACCAGCAAGACCAGTTCCCTGACGGGCAACCTGCCGCCGCGGATCCGATCCACTGTCCCTATTGCAACCCCTAGGCGACGTCCCCGCCGGGGCGGGCGCACCGGGGACGCTAGCGACCCTGGAGTTGTAGGTGATAGTACTGGCCGTTGTGGGTGATCAGCAGGGGGGCCGGGGCGGTGGTGGGCGCAGGCCGAACAGGGGCGGTAGGCGGTGGCACTGGCGTTAGGATGAGGCGATCCATTTGGCTGCCCTGGGGCAGGGTGAGGGCTTGGGCCAAACGGCTATCTTGCTCCAGTTGGTCGGTGAGGGAGACCAGGGTGCTGAGGCCGTTGATCAAATTGCGAAAATTATTCCGGAGGGTGGGATCGCCCGTCAGCTCGTCCACATCGGCGATCACCTTGTGGGCACTTTGGAACACACTGCGGGCCGAGTCGAGGGTCTGTTGCAGCAGCAGCAGGTTTTCGGGAGTGTTGGCGGTGGCGGTGATGGCCCGGATGTCGGCCATGGCGGCGGCGGCATCGGTGGAAAGGCGATCCAGGTTGGCAATGAACTGGCTGTCCTGGATTTCGGGGGCTAGGGTCGCCATGATCGTTTCCAGGTGGGCGCTGCTGCGGTTGAGGTTATCCAGGGTGGTGACGAGGTTGCTGCGGTTGCGGCTAATCAGGCTGTTCACCTCGGTGCCGGTGATCTCAAACTGGGTGGCGGTGGCCCCCACGGCATTGGCCGCATCGCCAATTTCCGTCAGCGTGCCGTCTAGATTATCGGCGGCACGGGTGGCCGAAGCCATCAGCGGCCCCAGGTCGGTTTGCACCTGCTGAGACAGGCGGGTTAACTTCCCGGAGAGCACCGTGGCGCTGGCGGCAAATTCCGAGGCATTTTGCAGGGTGCGGTTAAGATTGGCGACGATTTCTGGATCGGCAAAGGTTCTCGCCAGATCTTCGGCGGCGCGAATCAGGGCTTCATAGCTGGCCCCCACCTGGCCCACGCGCTCATCGCCATCGCAGATCACCACCTGACTATTGCACTGGGGTTTGAAGGGGGTGAGGCTCGCGGTGGTCTCCTCCGCCAGGGCTTGCTGGGGAATGATATCGATGCTGGTATCGCCAATCAGCCCAGACTGGTTGACGGTGATGAGGGAATCGCTGGGGATGAGCAAGGTGGACTGGTTAATTTCCACTAGCACCGATACCTGGTTTGATCCGGGTTGGATGGCTAGTACCCGCCCCACCTGCACCCCCCGAAACCTTACGGCGGTGCCCTCCTGCATCCCCAGGGTATCGGTAAAGGTGAAGGTAGCCCGATAGCTCTGCCGTCGAGGGTTGTAGCCCCGTAGCCACAACACCATACCGCCAAACAGCGCCACGGCTAACAAAATCAGCAGCCCCACCGACCCTTCCCGTATTGCCCGTTCCCGCATCATCGTTCCTCAGTTCATCCCTCAGTTCACCCAACGGTAGAGCCCTGTGCCGCAATTTCGCTACTGCACCATTTGAATCGGCCCCTCCACCTGGCCGCTAAAGAACTGACGGACATAAGGGTTATCGGTGTCATCAATGGCGCTAATGGGGCCGCTCCACTGAATTTTGCCCCGATGCAGAAAAATCAACCGGTCGGCGGTGCGGCGAATGGTGCTGTCTTGGTGGGTCACAATCAGGTACGACCCACATCCGTGACCCCGCTGGATATCGCGGATTAAGTCCTCAATTACCGTGGAGGCGATGGGGTCGAGGCCAGCGGTAGGCTCGTCGTAGAGCAGCAGGGCGGGCCGATCCTGGGGATTTTCGGGATTGCTGATAATCGCCCTAGCAAAGCTGACCCGCTTCCGCATCCCCCCCGACAGTTCCGACGGATAGCGCTTGCCAATGCCGGGAAGCCCCACCATCTCCAGCACCTCCTCCACCAGGTGGCGAATGTGGCGGGGCGGCAGGGTGGAATGCTGATAGAGCAAAAAGCCTACATTTTCCTCCACCGTCAGCGAGTCAAACAGGGCCGCCTGCTGAAACACCATGCCAATCCCCACCGGATCGCGGGCGTCTTCAATCAGCCCCAGCCGCCGCTGCCCCGCCACATAGATTTCCCCCGCATCCGCCGCCAGCAGCCCCGCAATAATTCGCAGAATGGTCGATTTCCCGGTACCCGATGGGCCAATAATCGCCACCGCCTCCCCCGGATAGACCGTCA
The DNA here is from genome assembly GCA_023264315.1 of Nodosilinea sp. BSH.14. Lineage (GTDB taxonomy): Bacteria > Cyanobacteriota > Cyanobacteriia > Phormidesmidales > Phormidesmidaceae > Nodosilinea. The sequence continues at coordinate 116 of JALQST010000405.1, read as the reverse complement.
GATCCACCTGATCCAACACCTGATTGCTGCCAAACCGCTTAGAAATGCCCTCTAGCCGCAGCAGTTCCTCCGATCCGCAGTCTCCACATTGATCCATGGCACCCAGGATCGATCCC
>JALQST010000404.1 GCA_023264315.1 Nodosilinea sp. BSH.14 | reverse complement strand
GCATCCTGGCAAGGGGTACCCGTCTTGAGGTGACGAGTGCCCAGGGTGGAGGCACCAATGGCTTGCCACATTAGACCGTCCCCCAGCCCATGGGCGATTGCAGGGGCACCTCGTCGCCCGGAATCGAGGCCGAGACCGCACTGAGGCTAGCGGATAGCCAGACAAACATTTCCCGAAAATCCAACCCCTTCAGCCTTAGCGCTTGGCGGCTGGAGAGTTGGTTGAGCACATCCATATCGGCCCCTTCCACCCCCACGGCAAAGAAGGCAATTTTCTTCTCGCGATCCGCCGCCTGAAGCCGGAGCCGCGCCTGTTCCCACACGGCCCCATCCGTGGGCGCACCATCGGTAATCAAAAAGATCCACGGCCTGAAATAGGAAATGCCGTTGACCTTGTAAACGCCCTTGCGTTCCTCCAGGAGGTCAAGCGCCCGGTGGATGGCCCCACCCATCGGCGTCACATCCCTCGCCGTTAGCGTCGGCGGCGTGAACTGTTCCACCGAGATAAACTCCTGCACCACCTCCACCGGGCCAAAGGTGATGAGGCTAAGCTCCACCCGCAGTTGGGCCAGTTCATCCTTCATCAACTCGTTTTTGAGCACCCGCAGCCCCTCGTTCAGTTCGGCCATGGGCTGTCCCGCCATCGACCCTGAGGTGTCTAGCAGCAGCACACAGGCACAGCGAGGTTCCGGGTTACTCGTATCAAACTCAACCGCATCAAAGTTAATCGCCACCGTCTTTCCCCATAGCACGGCTACGTTCAAATGGTGACACATGTTGAGGCCCCGTACTAGATTTTCTGCGAAGGAGGATGACTGAATGCGGATAACCCTCTACGGCTTAGAATCGAGGGAAAAACAGCCCATCTCCGCAGCCACGGGCGTACCCGCCGGGGCAAGGCACGACGGGGCCGCGAATGCACTCGACGGACGAGGGCCAGCCCATGTATAGAGCCATGAAGGAGGAGGGCAGAGCCGTTTCCTCGCCGCCTACAATGGGGACAGTCCTTTATCGAGTATTCCCTATGGCAGTGGAAAGCGTGGGTAGCCCACCCCCTGAGGCAGATCACATCAAAGCGGTGCTGGAGCAGCAGTTGCCTAACATCATCGCTAGCTTTAACCAAGTGCTGCGCGAACAGTACGGCATTACGGGGGTCAGCGTTGGCAGCTTTAGTGTAGTGCCCGAAAGTGCCGTGGCCGGAACCGTGGTCTGCGACCAGGAAAGCTGCTCGATTAACTAGAGCAACCTGTAACCACAGACGGCGATGGGGCCATCGGTGCCCACCACAGCGTGCCTAGGATACCCAGCCTAACCCCAGCGGGTGTCCTAGGCATAGTTGGCGAAGGCATCGGTAGCGGTGATGAGGGCGTCGATGATGCCCGGTTCTAGGGCAGAATGGCCTGCCTCTGGCACCAGGATAAATTCTGCCTCGGGCCAAGCTCGGTGCAGGGCCCAGGCCGTGGTGGTTGGGCACACCACATCATAGCGACCTTGCACAATCACGCCGGGAATGTGGCGAATCCGATCTACGTTTTGCAGCAGATAGTCATCGACCTCAAAGAAGCCCTGGTTCACAAAGTAGTGGCACTCAATGCGGGCGAAGGCGAGGGCGAAGGCATCGGTGCCAAAGGATTTCACGAGGTTGGCATCGGGAATGAGCTTGCTGGTGCTGGCTTCCCAGATCGCCCAGGCGCGGGCCACTTTCAGGCGGGTTTGGCGATCTTCACTGGTGAGCCGTCGATAGTAGGCCGAGAGCAGATCATCCCGCTCCACCTCGGGAATAGGCGCAAGATACTGTTCCCAGGCATCGGGGTAGAGGTAGCTGGCCCCCTCCTGGTAAAACCAGCGAATTTCCTTCTGGCGCAGGGTAAACATGCCGCGCAGAATCAGCCCATGGCAGCGGTCGGGGTGGGTTTGGGCGTAGGCCAGGGCTAGGGTGCTGCCCCAACTGCCGCCAAACACCGTCCATTGGTCAAGGCCTAGGGTTTCACGAATCGTCTCAAGGTCCTGAATCAAGGCCCAGGTAGTATTGCCCTCTAGCTCAGCGTGGGGGGTGCTTTTGCCGCAGCCTCGCTGGTCAAACAAGATGATCCGCCAGCGCTGGGGATCAAAAAACTGACGATGAATGGGTGCCGTGCCGCCCCCCGGCCCACCATGTAAAAAAAGAACGGGCTTTCCCTGGGGATGGCCTACTTCTTCGATGTAGAGGTTGTGTAAGGGAGAAACCTGAAGCCTAAAGGTATGGTACGGATCGATGGGGGGATACAGGCTACGCATAGCACCTAAGGGCAGAATAAGCACATCATCGGCCTCACCCCCTAGGGCATGGCCTTCAAAACAATGGCGCTATTCTAGCGCTGGTCGTCATAGCCTGAAATGCAAAGCGGCGCTTTTTTATCCCCAGGCATTATTGACGGCTCCTGGGGCTGCTCTTTACCACGCGCCACGCGCCCGTTTGTGGATCTCGCAGGCTAACAAAGGGATTGACCTTGAGCGGCTTGTTGCAGGGATTAGCCATGGTAGGTACCTTCCTACACTTTTCCCATGGTAAGAAAAGGTACTTCTGACGTTAGTGATCTACGGAGGATACTCCGTGT
>JALQST010000403.1 GCA_023264315.1 Nodosilinea sp. BSH.14 | reverse complement strand
AGTATCTACAATCTCCCCACTCCCCACTCCCCACTCCCCACTCCCCACTCCCCACTCCATGCGCCACCCCACCCTCCGCCTCATCCTCACCCTCGCCCTAGGCTGGATCGCCTTCCTCAGCCTGGGTCTAGGATTACGCCAGGGCTTGGCCCGTCCCACGGTAACGGTGATTATCGACCGCAGCTATTGCGCCCCCGCCCAGTGGCAACCCATCGCCGTCAACTATGCTGCCCTCTATGAACAGCACCGCCAGGGCAAAGTACAGATTAATCAGGTCATCTACGTCAGTGACCTTGGCCCTGTGGTAGCCGATGCCATCCCCACGCCGGAGGACGTCAGCCGCCTCAGTACCTTTGGCCGCTTTAATCCCACCCAGATGGATCAGGCCCGTCAGGCCCAACCCGATGCCGAGGTCTTTTCCTGTAACGTAAGTCAATAGCGCCGACCTCACCATGGGGGACCGGGATGGTCGGCAACTGGCCTAGCTTCCTGTCGGTTAGGCCTTGGCTGGACTGGGTTGGGCAATGGCCGCCTGGAGTTGCGCCTGGAGGGGCTGATCTGCCTGAATCCAAATGGTGCCCTTTGATGGGTCGGCGCTGCCTGCGCTGGTACCCTCAGGGCTGTGGGCTGGGTGGCCCCACACCAGTTGCCGAAGGCTCAGGGGTTTGGCGATGGGGGTTGGGGTCAGCCAAACCGTTGCCACCGCTGGCTCGTTTAAGGCAGCCACAGGGCTGGCGTCTATCTGCACCCCCGCCAGTGCCAGCAGCACTCCAGGACGATCTTGCAGCAAATCACAACGGGGCAGCCACAGGGCGGCGGCGAACCCTCTCTCCATGGCGTAGTGGTAGAGGGAGGCCGCTGCGATCACCGCCTGCTCAAAGCCTTCCTCCGTCCAGGGGGCAAGGGTATTCAGGGCAATCACCACCTCCTGGCTGGCGGTCACGCGTTCCAGTTCGCGCACCTGCAATTCGCCATAGCGGGCACTGGTGCGCCAGTGAATCAGCCGCGTGGGATCACCCCAACGATAGGGCCGCAGGGAACGGGTTACGCCCTCCGTGTCGGGTTTGACCACCGGGTGATAGTGCCACTGTTGTCCGGCTTGGTGGCCGAGGGTATCCAAAATTGGACACCGTTGCAGGGGCAACACCTGGGGATAGACCACGGCGGTGGCGGGCAGGGCCAAATCTCGACGATACCAAAACAGACCCAAGGGAGCGGCTGACCGCAGGGTCAATCCCTCCCAGTGATACACCCCGCGCTGCCTGGGCTGCACCTGGTAGCGCCAGACCTGGGTTTGGGCATGGCCGAGGTGACGCAGGGCTGTCTGGGGTGCGGGGGCGAGGGCAAGCGGGAGGGCATCCATCAGTTGAAACAACCCCTGCGGCTGGCGGTGGCGGTTCGTCACCCGCACCTCCACCACCAGGCTGTCATCGGCGGAAACCGGATCAATAGGCCTACGTTCCACGGTAATTCCTCGGAGGTGACGGCGGGGAAGCTGCGTTGCCAGAGCCAGCAAAGCCAGCATGACGCCGCTCATCACATACAGCCCGCCCGCCATCGTATTGGTGGCCGCCGCAAAGAGAAAAATTGCTAGCGACAACAGTAGCCCCCCTGCATAGGCTGGCTTCAAGCCCCGCCGTTCTAGCCCTTTTCCCCAACGCACTAGCCTTTTCATGGCAGATTAAACACTCCACGCAAGCCTTGAAGGCATTGTTCTCTGCCTAGAGCATAGCCAACCACCGCTCTCCCTGCCATCCAGCCCTAGGTTCTTTTCCCGTTTACAGTGCTGCAAGCAAAGCCCACGTCTTTTAAGCGTGGGATGTAGCGCCGTGCGGCTTTAGCCGCCGTTTTACGCCCAATGTGTTAGTATAAGTCGATGATTGTACTTGAGTTCAAAGCACGAGTGAAGCCTACCCAGGCGACCGCCATAGACGACGCTATACGGACGGCTCAGTTTGTCCGCAACAAGGCGTTGCGCTATTGGATGGACAACCAGGGTGTCGGTAAGTACGACCTCAGCAAGCTCTGCAAGGACTTGGCTGGGGAGTTCCCCTTTGCTAAAAAGCTCAACTCTATGGCGCGTCAAGCTTCGGCAGAACGGGCGTGGAGTTCAATCAGTCGGTTCTACGAAAACGGCAAAAAGGGCATTAAGCCCGTGGGATTCCCCAAATTCAAGAAGCATTCTCGCTCGGTGGAGTACAAAACCTCTGGGTGGAAGTTGCTGGGGCCAAAGCGCATCACATTCACCGATGGCTTTGGGATTGGGGAGTTGCGGTACCTATCAATGCCCCCACTGTGGCTATGAGGCTGACCGAGATGTGAATGCCGCTATCAATATCCTGCGCCTTGGACTTCGTACCGTAGGGCATACGGGAACGTATACGCTTGGGGAGATTGGGCCTCTGGCTGGGTTGGAGCAATCCTGCTCAGTTAAGTCAGGTCGCTGAACCAAGAATCCCACTGGCTTTAGCCGTGGGAGTGTCAACGGTCGGTGCATTGATTGTTGTCACAGACGTTAGGACGTTAGCTTGACATCCTCCCCGGCCTAAAGGCGCGGGGATTCCCAGAATCACTTCTGAGCTTTTCTGTTTCGTTGCAGTTGCCC
>JALQST010000402.1:806-2608 GCA_023264315.1 Nodosilinea sp. BSH.14 | reverse complement strand
CAGAGATAGCCCCGGTTGCGCGAAATCGGGGCACTCCATCACCACGCTGGGCTTCTGTTGCAGAGGCCCAGCTTTTTATCGGGTTGAGTCGATTCACCGGAGGTTAGCCCAACGCCCCCGAGGGATCTAGCAGCAGCCATAACCCGGTGTAGGTCATACCGGAATCGTCTGGGCGCACCAGCAGGAAATGTAGCCCCTGACTGGCGACCTTACGCTGTTCAAACCGTTGACCGGCCTCAGCCATGGTGGCATCGGCAAAGGTGGTCATCACCCAGTGATCGCACAGCCCCGCCTCCAAAATCAGCCCATCGGGATCCCCAGCCACGTAGCGCAGGGTAGCTGGGGTGACGGACTGTACCCACTGGGCCAAGGCCATCGCCTGCCGCCCGCCCTCAATCACGATGCCCGGTAGGGGCGTGGTGCTCGACAGCCCCATTTGGGATGGCCGCGTTTCCGGCGGCATGTGAAGGATGGGGATGGGTTCGTGGGGAAAGGTGCGCTCAAACTCCCCTGCCGCCAGGGCGACAAAGCCCCAGCGATCTCCCCAAAGGTTTTCCGCCAGGGGCAGGGGCGGCGGTGATGCTATATGCAGCGGATCGTAGGGCTGGCCCACCGGCCCGGGTGTTGGGTAAGCGGTGGCCTTTTGGCGCAACCACTGATGGAGGGCCGGAGTACGGCGGGTGGGGGTTATGGGGAGGCCCAAACGTTCCGCCGCCAGGGTGAGCAGCGATAACGCCTGGGGCCGAAATACTTGCACTTGCCCAGGGGCATAGCCCGCCTGGTCGATAGCGGATTGCATCTGAACCGTCACCCAATCCCCCGTTACCTGGCCCTGGGGCGTTTGGGCTTCGTAGCAAAAGCTGAAGTCCGCCGCACAGGCCAAAAACTCCCATAGAGGTTTGCCCTGGGCGTCGATCAGGGGCGGGCGATGGAGATCCAACTGCCAAACGGTCATGGGTGTTAGGGGACAAGGTGACGACAAAAGCAGGGAAACCGTCATTCCTCGGAGGGTGGAATACCAGCTACTCGTGGCGCTGGTAGTTCGGGGGTTCCCGTCCAGCCACCGACTCCATGGCGGCGAGAACCGCTTGCTGGGCGGCGAGGATATCCCGTTCTTCGCCACCGAGGTACAGTCGGCCAAAGCTCCCCACGGAGCTAATTTGCAGAATGTTGATCAGGGCCGCTTTCTCGGCTTCGTTGGCGGCCAGGGAGGCATAGGCGGCGGGCTCCACCTCAAAGACGTAGAGGGTTTGGCCCGCCACAATCATATTGCCTCGGCGGTTGCGGTTGATGAGCTGCACATGGTGGGGATCCAGGTTGCGGATCACCTGGCTAGAGATGATGCGGGGCTTCAGCCGATCCCGGTAGCTGACCCCCAGGGCATCCAGCATGGCTTGGCCAGCGGCATGAACTTCTCCCTGTTTATTGGCGTGGAGTTCTAGTAGGCCGTAGAGCCGTTCCACAATGAGCGTGCCGGGGCGCACCACCGCTGCCTTCAGACCGATGTCCATGATGCGGTTGATTTCAATGCCGGGGGAAATCTCAATCCACAGGGAGGCATCCCCGGGCAACGGCAAAAAACCCAAGGACACCGTACCCATATAGGCGGCGTGCTGGGGTTGAAGACTGTCTATGTATACGTAACTGCGAAGATCGACGCCCAAAGGTCTAGAGTCCGACGTGCTGCACTGGGTATAGAGTATAAACCTTGCTACCCCCAGAAACGGCCTTTAGCCCAGGAAAAGCGCTTTTGCCCTTCCCTCTAGCCAAGGATGAACGCGATGATGGCTTTTCGGCGGCGG
>JALQST010000402.1:0-798 GCA_023264315.1 Nodosilinea sp. BSH.14 | reverse complement strand
ACGGCCTTTAGCCCAGGAAAAGCGCTTTTGCCCTTCCCTCTAGCCAAGGATGAACGCGATGATGGCTTTTCGGCGGCTGAAACCCTGGCTGGGGATTAAAACTGGGTGCCAAAGCCGATGGTGGTATCCCCCATGGTGTTGTAAACGGTGAGGCCGAGGGGCAGATTGAGGTTGCCCCGTTTGTCCATGAGAGAGCCTACCAGCGGCAGCTGGCGGAAATCGAGGGCCAAAGCGTCGTCGGGGGCAACCATCTGTCGCTGGATCTGGTCGGCGACGCGATCCAAGTGCTGGGTGCTGGGTGTCTCAGGGCGTAGCGCCTCCATGATAGACATCGGGGTTAAGGCATCTAGGGATAAGTTGGCCGAGGCGGGACAGAGCCCGCTACCGAAGCCAACCATGGCCAGCGCCATTAGCCAGGGGGACATTGCTTTCATCGTTTAATCAGGGGGTAGTCAACAGAAACACAGGAACCATCGATAGCGATCAACGCGTCAGAAACACCCAAGACAGAGGGATGCGGGCAGAACAACCGCAGATCCACCGCAGATTCGGCGCAGCCTAGTCCTTAGATCCCCCCGCCAAACTACTTATCTATATCCCAGACGGCTCAATCGCCCCAACAAATGTTGCAAGTGTTTACCCGTAGGAGCCCTGTTTTCACCATGCCCCCACCCGTCATCTAGATCAGCAACGGGCGGGGATCCCCCAAGATATGAGTCGGATGATTGGTCAAATTTCAGGCCTGAGGTAGCCTAACTGGACAGTCATAAGTTTTACTTGGATCCAGGCTTAGAGCTA
>JALQST010000401.1 GCA_023264315.1 Nodosilinea sp. BSH.14 | reverse complement strand
GGAAACCACCCAGAAGATTTCCATGCGGGTGATTTTGCAAACAGTCTTCGGCCTCTACCAAGGGGATCGCTACCAGCGACTAGAAACCCTGCTGAAGGCGCGGCTGGATATGATGGCCAAGCCCATCGCCTCCACCATGATTTTCTTTCCCATCTTGCAGCGCGATTTTGGAGCATGGAGCCCCGGCCACAAAATCCAGGCCCTGGCCGCTGAAACCGATGCCCTCCTGTTTGCCGAAATTCGGGAGCGGCGGGCCAACCCCGACCCCACCCGCATCGACATTCTCTCCCTGTTACTGATGGCCGAAGATGATCAGGGCCAAGGGCTGAGCGACCAAGAACTGCGGGATGAACTGATGACGCTCCTGGTGGCGGGCCACGAAACCACCGCCACCGCCATGGCCTGGGGGCTCTATTGGGCGCATCATGTGCCCCAGGTGCAGCAAGCCCTCCAGGTGGAACTGGCCACCCACACGGATCCCGACCCCATGGGCCTCACCAAACTTCCCTACCTGGGTGCGTTCTGCAACGAAACCCTGCGCTTCTACCCCGTGGCCATGCTCACCTTTGCCCGCCAAACCCAGCAGCCCATTGACCTAGAGGGCTACCCCATCGCGGCGGGGGAAGTGCTGGTGGGCTGTATCTACTTGCTCCATCGGCGAGAGGATCTCTACCCCCAAGCTCAGGAGTTTCGCCCGGAGCGGTTCCTGGAACGCCAATCCTCCGCCTTCGAGTTCATGCCCTTTGGGGCCGGAGCGCGCCGCTGCGTTGGCTCGGCCCTGGCGATGCTGGAAATGAAAATTGTCCTGGGGACGCTGTTGCAGGAGTATGACCTGGCGCTGACGGATGATCGCCCCGCCCAACCCCAGCGGCGAGGCATCACTCTGGGCCTCAAGGACGATGTGGAGTTGGTGGTACGGGCGAAGCGGCCCTGCCAACCTAGCCTCACGACGGTGGCCTAGGGACGGTAGGGCCGCCGGGGAATGGGTCTAGGGACAGTAGAGAGTGTCGCGGGTTTGCCGCCCAGTGACGGGGTTGGTGCCCTTAGCACCCTCGCAGAGCATGGCATTGACCTTGGGGGCCAGCAGCACGTCGGTGAAGTCGGCCCCGTCGATGGTGGCCCCTCGGAAGTCGGTGCCAAAGGCGTAGGCTCCCTCCAGGATGGCGTTGGTTAGGTTCGACTGGATAAACCGGGCTCCATCGATGGTGGCCCCGGTGAGGTCGGCCCCTTCCAGGTTGGCACGGGAGAGGGTGGTGTCAAACAGGCGCACCCCGCGCAGGTTGGCGTGGCTCAAGTCGGCTTCCGCGAGGTCGGCGCGGGTATAGTCGTTGCCGCGCAGGTCTTGGTTGGAGAGGTCAGTCATCCGCAGGTTTTGGCGATCAAAGCTGGCGGCCTGGGCTGGATGCCCCCCCAAAAAGCCGATCAGCAGCACTAGGACCAGGGCTAGGACAGCCCGATCTAGAGCTAGACCACGCAGGCGTAGACCACTCAGCGGAAAACTCCGTAGACGACGAACCAGACGACTCACCATAGGTTTCGCAGGGCGTAGACAGGAAAAATAGTACGGGACGGGGCGTTGACTCAAGACCATTCAACCATAATCTGGGTCGGAGGCGGGCTGGGCGGCAAAGCCATCGCGGTGGAGGGAAGTCAGGGGCGCTATGCTGAGGGCGATGACGTGGCACTGGGGCAAGGGGCCAACCATGGACCGATTCCGATACCGTTGTACGGGCCGTTGCCGACGCTGGATGCGCTACCTGGGCTTGGGCTTGGGCCTAGCGCTGTGGTGGGCGACGTGGGGACTCGATGGGGTGGCCCTGGCCCAAGATTCGCCCCCAGAAACGGCCCCTGTGATGCTGAACAGTCGGGTGCTGTTTGAGGTGTCTGGGACGGCGGAACTCACGGCCTCGGAGCGAGCAGCGGCGATTGAAACCAATGTGTTGCCCCTGCTGGATCTCGATCAACTGCCCGATGTGAGGGTTCAGACCCGTTCCCCTGCCCCGGGCAAGGGAACGGTGGGCAATCCGGTGATCTTTGCCGATGACCGCTACCTGATGACCGTGACCCAGGCTGATGCCGACCTCAACCGCGCCCCAACCCCAATGGAACAAGCGGATCGCTGGGTGAAGACCCTCAGCCAAGGGCTGGCCCAGGCCCAGGCTGAGCAACGGGGAGACTTTCTGATTATGGCCCTGGCTCGGTCGGCGGCAGCCCTGGCGGTGGCCCTGGCCATCCATGCTGGGCTGGGCTGGGTGGGGCGGCGCTGGTTGTTCCCCCTGGTGGCCCGGTTTGCCCTCCACGGCGATGACACCAGCCCCAACCAGACGGGACTGGGGCTCTTGGTGCGGCTGACCTTGCTGGTGGTGCAGGGGGTCGTCTGGTTTAGCGCCATCACCTATATCGCCAACCTGTTCCCCCTCACGCGACGCTTTAGCTACCTAGTCAGCCGCAGCCTAACCGATGGCCTGCTGGCCCGCAGTTTGGTGCTGGGCAGTCGGGCCTATTCCCTGCTGGACTTGCTGCTGCTGTTAGCCACCCTCATGGCCCTGGTGATTGCCGCCAATACGGCCACAAATTTGCTCCGATCACGGATTCTCAAGGTCGCCGGAATCAGTTTGGCGGCCCAG
>JALQST010000400.1 GCA_023264315.1 Nodosilinea sp. BSH.14 | reverse complement strand
GAGGTCTATTGCCCAGCGATCTCATGGACATCATCGTGACCAAACGCCTCCATTTCAACTCCATCCTGGGCGTTGGGGCCGCCTTCCACCTGATGGGCTGCCTGTCGGAATATGGCAAACTGGGCCTTACCTGCATCGGCACCAGCCCCACCCACGCCAACGAAATCTACGACCAAGTCGTCGCTGCCCTCGATGAAGCCACCCTCGGCCCGGGCTAGCCCCCGATCCCGCCCGTTCTACCCCGCCGGAATGATTTACCCGGGGCAAGCACCGCGAAGGGTGATATAACAGAGATACTCACCGGGAGAGGTGGCAGAGTGGTCGAATGCGTCCGACTTGAAATCGGATGAACCGCAAGGTTCCGTGGGTTCGAATCCCACCCTCTCCGTCAGCATTTCAAGGCTTTTAGCCATCCACCCTGATTGATACCCCTAGCCGTTAAAGCTGTTTTTTGGCCTAAAAATGCCTTAACGGCGTAGAACATTAGATCAGAACTAGATCACGTGACTGTAGGGGGCAGGCATCGGGGGGCAGGGGCGAAAACAACATCCCTATTCTGTCCTAATCAGTCTACGGACTGCAAGATCTCCGGGCAGGGCTATTTTGAGGCGATGGTACAGAAGCAAATTGCCAACCTGCGCCGCCGCATTGCCCTGATTCGGTTGATGCAGACGTTGGGGTGTCGAGCTTCATTTTCTGCACCCTGTCGATGTTTGCGCTGTTTGTGGATCAGCTGTGGTTGGCGGAACTGTGTTTTGGGCTGGCCCTAGGGTTGCTGGTGTCGTCGCTGTTGGTGTCGCTCTACGAAATCATGATCAGCACCAAGGCCATCGAGGCGGAACTGGCGGATATTGTGGCCAAGGGCCGCTAGCCACACTCCGGCTACTCTGGGGCCGACCAGGTACGACCGCCCAGGGCCGTTTGAACCGCTTGACGCTGGTCGCGCAGGGTAATCCAGCGATGGTAGGTGCGGGTATGGATAGCGACGGAATGGCCCATCATCCGGGCGGCGACGGTGTCGGGGAGGCCAAAGTGGATGGTGCGAACGGCCCAGGCATGGCGAAGATCGTAGGGCGAAAAGGGAACACCGTAGCGCTTGAACTGGAGGGCCACCTGTTGCCCCACCCGTTGCAGCGTCGTGGTAGCGAGGTTGGTGTTGATCGGCGGCAATTCTCCCTGGCGCAGTTCAAAGCGATCCACCCATTCCGGGTAGAAGGGCCACACATCATGCAGCCCGGTTTTAGTGGTTTCCAGGACAGTGATCCGGGCTTCTGGGTCGCCCGTGGCCAGAAGGCTACGGTCACAGAAAAATACCTCATGGTTCCGCAAGCCGTAGGCCGCCATCAGCCCGTAAACCGTGCGCCAAGCGGGGTTCGGGATCAGGTCGTGCCAGGTCAAAATGTCTTCATCGGTGGGCAGGTGGCGACGCTGGGCTTTGTGGCTGCCGTAGGTGCCCCACAGGGTTTCTAGGTCAACGGGCAGGGAAATTTTATGGAAATCCGCAAAGGCTTTGAGGGCGGTGCAACCCACCTGCCGACTGCGGGCCTGTTTGGGCAGGGCTTCTAGGGTGGCGATGATGGCCTGACCGAGGGACTGACGTGGGTGGTCATTCACTTGGGCCGACAGCTTGTTCAGGTAGGGGACGTAGGCCTTTGTCCAGGTGCTTTTTAGGGCAGCTTGGGCGGCGATATCTTCTCCCGGACGATGGAACCAGTGGTCTTGGAATTGGGTGATCAGGTCTTCTAGGGGGCGCTGATCGGGATCGGCGGGGGCTTCCGTGGGCAGGTAATCGGCCCAGTTAAAGGTGCGCTCAATCAGGCGGGCGGCGATCACCTTGGCGTCCTGTTCGATTTGCTTCAGTCCGGCCTTGGTGGCGGGGATGCCCAGAGGAATGCGCTGCTGATGGGGCTTGGTGCGGCCACAGTCGGGACGGGGCGGCAGGGTTCCCCGCAGGGCAAGGCGATCCCCCCGTCGTTCCACCGCTAATCCCATGCGAGCCGCTTTTAACCGGTCGTTGAGTTTGGCAATGGCGGCGTCTAGGCTATCCATAACTTCTATCGTCGGTGCATCCTAGGGCAGATGGGGGGAGCAGATCGGCGGAAGGGTGGCCATCGCCAGGAGAATCCTAAAAATCAATGATCAACTGACCCCATAGAATGGGTAGTATTTAGGAACAGTTAGCATTAAGGCTGGGCCAGGGCTAACGATTTCACCCAAAACCTCCCCGCCAGCCTGGGGAATTCGCCGCAGCGATTGGCGACAAATTGTTACGATAATAAAAGATTATTCGCCGTTTAGAAAACAGCACAGTGCCATGGGTCGCGTAGGGGTCTTACTGCTAAATTTGGGCGGGCCAGAACAGCTAGAGGATGTTCGCCCCTTTTTGTTCAACCTCTTCGCCGATCCAGAAATCATTCGGCTGCCCTTTCCCTGGTTGCAGCGTCCCCTGGCCTGGTTAATTTCCAGCTCCCGCGCCCAAAAATCCCAGGAAAACTACCAGCAGATTGGCGGTGGCTCGCCCCTGCGCCGCATCACCGAACAGCAGGCTGACGCCCTTAAAGTCGCCCTAGAAGCCAAGGGCGAAGAGGCCAATATCTACATTGGGATGCGCTACTGGTACCCCTTCACCGAAGAAGCGGTGGCCCAAATCAAGC
>JALQST010000003.1 GCA_023264315.1 Nodosilinea sp. BSH.14 | reverse complement strand
GAGATTTTTGGCAGCAACACACATTGCTTCATACGGAGAGGGAAAATTGACGATGCCCAGAAGGCTGCGATGAGAAGCATGACAAGAATAAACTTTGAGGATTGTAATCTTGAAGGTTGTCAGATTAGAAACATAAACTTTTGTTATGCAGATTTTACGCGGGCTAATCTCAGAAGGACAAGCATAAAAGACTGTCTTTTTGAACAATGCAGTTTTTTTAATGCTAAATTAATTGAGATTGATCTTCATTATACATCCTGGGGAGAGGTTGATTTTAGTCATGCAAACTTGGAAGACCTTGACTTTTTTGCTAATGCTTCTGTAATAGGAAGTGCCACCTTGCTAGGAAATGCCACCTTGCTAGAACTCGCTATATTCAGAGGGGCATTTTTGAAGAATGTCAATTTTTCAGGTGCTATTCTAGCAGGCGCTAATTTCGAGGCTGCAAGATTAGAAAGAGTAAATTTTGCCGCAGCAGATTTATCCAATGCTGATCTAACAGGCGCTAATTTAGCAGGGAGTAATTTTTCTAAAGCAGATTTATCCAATGCTGATCTAATAGGCGCTGATTTAGCAGGGAGTGATTTTTCTGGAGCCAGTCTAGAGAGAGCCGATCTAACAGGCGCTAATTTAGCAGGGAGTAACTTTTCTCAAGCTGACTTAAAGGAAGGAAATTTGGATGGCACAAATTTAAGAGGTGCAAACTTCGATCTTGCCAATTTAACTAGGGCTTCTTTGAAAACAGCCATGTTGTTTCAAGCTAATCTGAAAAATAGCAGGGAGGTGGAAACCGCATTTCTTGACAATGCTATTTATGAAGATGTTCCTTGGGAGCCACAACCAGATCCGATAGAAGATGATGCGGAGTTGTTTCCCCCAACGATTACCCCTCAAGCAGAGCCTCAACACGAAATCGTTCAATCCGAAGGACAGATGGTGCCATATCAAGACATTGAGTTTTTGAAGATGACCATTCAGGAGATTAGTGAGAGACTGCCGTTACCCAATGTCAAGTCTGGAGACTTGCAAGGGCTGGTGTTTAAATCAAAAAGTGAGTTAAAGATTGCAGAAGTGCTAGAGGAACAGGGAATTCTGTTTTTCCCTAATGCCGTTTTACGAATTACAAGTGTTGAAGGAGAGAGGAAAACTAGAGAAGTTGACTTTCTTATTTTCCATCAGGGCGCTTGGGGAGTTTTAGAAGTGGATGGCCCATTTCATACCCCAGAACGCAGAGTCACAGAGCAAGAGCAAGAGCGGGCATTTAAGAAAGCAGGCATCTTGGTATATGAAAGATTCGATTCTCTGCGCTGCCATAATCATCCTGAAGAAGTGGTGACGACGTTCTTAAGCGTCCTGAAAAATTTAAAGGCGTGAAGGACTGCACAACGAGCAAAATGACGCCTATGCTTACTCAAACGCCCCCCTAGGACTGGTTGCTACCATGGCGAACTCCCGGTTGCTCACCGACATCACCCCCACCCCTCACGGAGCATCAACCACCTTGGTTGTGATTCTGCACGGATTGGGCAAGCAGGTCGAAGATTGCTGTGATGCTCTGCGGGAGGGGCTCCCCGATGCGGACTTACCCGATGCGGACTTAATGGTGCCCCGCTATCGGGCAGATGTGCTCTCGAATGTCGATCCTCGGCGGGTTGCCGATCAACTGGTGGAGTACATCCACGAGACCGACCAAGCTCGATGCCAGCGAGGGGATGGAGGGCGGTATGAGCGAATTATCCTGATCGGCTGACGCTTACAAACCAGAACCCAATGCCTCTCGTGGGTGTTGGGTTCTGGTTTGGGTTTATGCACTTCAAGGTTGAGCTTACGGTGCATCACCCGTCGCCCTTCGTGCAACGGGTGATCATGCGCATCAGCCTATTGCTTTAATGTTCTCGGATCGAGGGCGTCTCGCAGACCGTCCCCCAGAAGGTTGAAGGCAAGGGATGTGACCACGATGAGAAGAGCCGGGGGCCACACGAGCCAGGGTTGCAGCACCAGGATGGAGGCGTTGGTGGCGAGGGAGAGCATGTTGCCCCAGGAGGCGTCGGGTTGTTGGATGCCGAGGCCGATAAAGCTGAGCACTGCCTCGGCCAGGATGAAGCCGGGGATGGCCAGGGTGGCGGCGATGATGCCGTAGGTAGCGGTTTGGGGCAAAACGTGGCGGGTGATGATGTAGAGCGGACGGCCCCCCATGACGCGGCTGGCCTGGACAAAATCTTGCTCTTTGATGGAGAGCACTTGGCCCCGGATCACCCGTGCCAGTCCGGCCCACCCGATGAGGGAGGTAATTAGCACAATGAGGAAGAAGCGCTGGATACTGCTGAGGCCAGCGGGGAGGACAGCGGCGAGGGCCACCAAGAGGTAAATACTGGGAATGGTCATCAGCACTTCCACGCAGCGCATCAGCACGGCATCGATCAGGCCACCAAAGTATCCGGCAATGCCGCCCACCAGCATTCCCAGGGGGAAGGAAATGGCGATGCCGATCAGGCCAACCGCAAGGCTGACGCGGCTACCGTGGATCAGGCGGCTGAATTGGTCGCGGGCCTGTTCGTCGGTGCCGAGGAGGTTGAGGTAGCCTGGGCCGGTGGTATCTAGAAGTTTGAGTTGGCCGTCGGCGTTGCGGTGCAGAATGCGAATGGCGGAGGGCTGGCTGCGGTCTACGATGATTTCCCGTGCCCCGGTTTCCACGTCCACGGGGCCTTGGGTGGTGGGGTAGACGTGGGGGAAGAAGCGCCCAGTGTCGGCGTCGCGCCAGTAGATTTGGGTGGGCGGCAGCAGAGAACCGTTGGCCTGGGTAGCGTAGGGGCTATAGGGGGCAAAAAAGTTGGCTCCAAGGGCAACGGTGTAGAGCAGAATCAACAACACAGCCCCCAGTTGGGCTAGGCGATTGGTTTTCAGTTTGCGCCACCAGGTCATAGCCGTTCCCTGTAGATTGCCGTGGAAAGTGAGGTGTACCCGTTAGGTGTGGATAACGGTTTTCTCGTTTTCCACCATAAACACATTTGAGTAAAGGTTCGCAATGATTTGCTTGCCTTCCTGGGTGAGGGAGAGGTAGCGCAGGCCGTCTTGGATGTAGGGATGTACGACGTTCCAGTAAAAGCCGGGGTAGTTGGCGCGTAGGTCGGCGGGGGTTGCGTAGCGTAGGTGCTTGTTTTGTCCGGTTTCTTCAAACTCGTAGAACAGGGCACCAATTTTCTTCAGGTAGCGGGGGTCGCTAAGCTGGCCGATCAAATCCGCCGCCCGCACCAGGCCCGGGAAATGCTGGGTGTCTTGGTGGTCTTCCTGCTTGGGCACCGGAAAGCGGGTGATCTCGATGTTGCGCTTGATCACCTCAGCGTTGATCAGCTTGTTGCCGCCAAAGCGTTCTTCAATGAAGCGCTTGCCCCGGTCTACGTGGTAGGGCGTGAGGGATGCATCCGACGACCCCGGTTGCAGCAGCACCATTTCGTCCCCTTGGCCGGTGGAATAGAGGTGATTGCGATCTTGGTCGTGGTGGCAAACGCCTTTGACGTAGCCAATATCGTGGCAGACCAGGGAAATAATCAAGTGCATCCAGTCGTCACAGGTAACGCCGCCCTCGCGGATGTGCTTGCCGCGCAGAATCTCTTGCCCCACCAGAGCCACCAAAATGGTGTGCTCCACGTTGTGGTAGAGGGCGTCGCTGTTGGCGATATTCTCCAGGGCCATGCTGCCCGCCCAGGCAATGATGTCCTCATAGTCGGGGTTTTGGCCGCCATAGGTGCGGTGGTAGCCCGACCGGAGTTTGGCGACAAAATCGCTGATGAGGAGTTCGGTGGCGTTCAACATGCCCAAAACCTGCCTTCGTTAGCCTGAGTGAACCGTTAAACCGGAGCAAGCCCCTGGGAATGTCTACAAAATGATCCGTGCCCACGGCTGGGAACGTGGCCTAAGCGCTTGAATGAAAGGAATGAGAGTAACGTTACCAGGTTTGCCCCCAATGTGCCTACGGCGACGGCACTAAATTCCCCCGAGCCCAAGCCCCAGGGGGTTACCTTGGGCTTGAGGATAGAAAGTCCCCGGTTAATCACGGCCATCAGTACAATGCGCTCAACGTTATCCAGTGTGGGAACCGCAAGGGTTCCTGGTTTACTGTCCAGTCTGCTGGTAGCCATCGACCCCAAGGGAGCCGAAAGATGGTAGATTCTTAGGCTAGTTCTAATGGTTCTAGCCGACATTCCGCAGGTTGACAAATAATTTTTGGTATGCATCAATTTTGAGGCGTCCGAAAGCCTTGGCAGATGGGGCTCTCAGGTTTTGGCCTCTGTCGCTCAAAGGATTGCGAAGCATTAAGCTGACGCCTGCGTCAGCCCATGACTCGTTTGCCAGGATCCTCTAGCTGAGAGGCTTTCAGGGATCGGGTTAGGCAATACACCGTAAAAAATCATCGTCAACCTGCGGAAGGTCGGGTTCAGGGCCACCTGCACGAAAAACCGCCAGGTTTAAGGGCCTGACGGTGTTACTCGGGATGATAGATGAACCTGCCCATCCACCTGGGGCTTGGATGTTGATACCCGGTGGCCCTAGGAGGCTGTCGTTTGGGCAGCTAGCATGGCCTTCAGTTGTTCGAGCTGATTGGCCCACCGGGGATCGGGTTGGGCGGTGGTACTGGCGGAGGCAACCGTCGCGGCTACGGCAGACTTCCGGTTGTTGTTGCGGGAACGCTTGCTGCTGCCGCTGGCTTCCTGGGCTTCGGTTTCGGGCTCTGTCTTGGTGCGGGGTAGAGCCTTCTCAATTTTCATGGGCAGTTCTGTCAACACCTGTCCATTGAGCTGGGCCACGATCTCATCGGCCTTCTCTTCGGTCTTCACGGTGACGAACCCAAAGCCGCGACATTTCCCAGTTTTTTTGTCGGAAATGAGTTTTACAGACACCAGATCATCGCTGTAGGTGGCAAACACACTTTCAAAATCTGGACGCTGCAGATCCCTAGAGAGATTGCCAACGTAAAGGCGGATGGACATCTTAAGATACCTCTCGTGTTCCAAACAATCTAAACCAGCATCTGTACAGGATGAGATGACAGCCAAGGCTAAACCTGACAGTCAACATCGGTTGCCTGATACCTAAAAAATTGGTTTTCTTACGGGAAAGAAGCCAGTGGCGGAAGATGATCGCCGCCTTGGGATCTATGTCGTTGACGTCCCCAGTCAAACCATTTATTAAGGTAACACGGGATTAGGGGTTGTACGAAAATGCCCAAAATCTTGACCATCGGTCCAAATAAAAACCAGCCCTCACAGGCTGGTTCATTTGCTGTGTTGAGAGTAGGAGAACCTGATACCTGCGAACACTAGGCCGCTGTCCAGTCCAACTCTGGACTCGCTCAGCAGACGAAGGCATCTGATTTCGTAAACAAATGTAACATCGGGAGCGGCATTTCGCAAGATCAGGTACTTTCCCCCTAACGCCGCCCGTGCTTCTCATCAGGATGTACCCGGCTTACGATGGGCTTTAAGTGCCTGTCCAGATGGTGTAGATGCCGCCGAGGCAAAGTCCTAGGCTGATGAGGGTGGCCCACAGGGGCGCGGTGATTGTGACCTGCTGTCGTTGGGACACCAAGCCTAGGGTGGCCACATCCACCCAAAGGAGGCCATCATTGCGCCGTTGCCAGCCCGTGACGGTGATGGATCGGCCTACCCACTGGCGTAGGGGGGAGGACGACGGTTTCAACTCCCATAGCCAGGGTTGGGGTGAGGAAAACCCCAGCCTGACCAGGCCGTCTAGGGTGGCGAGGTAAACGGTCTGGCCTGGATCTGAGGACGCCTTAAGCAGGGTGCCCGATAGGCTACAGGGTTTTCCTTCCACGGGCAGTTGGTTGACGGCACCCATCAGTTGACTTGGGTCGGTCGTGATGGGCTGGGTGCTGGGGATATCGGGGTACAGGGCATTGATGCGAATCAACAGGCCGATCCCTAGCCCTAGCAGGACGCCGCCGTACAGTAGGCTTTCGTCTTGGTACCACCAACTGAGGCGCTGCCACCCAAACCGCATGACCAGCCCGCCCACAAACCAAAAGCCCAGGGCCAGACCGCCTCCCACTAGCCCACCGATCATAGGGCCTTTTTGGCGAAGCAGCCGAGGTAGGGAAAAGGTGGTTAAGGTCGTGGTGGGTTCCGCTAGGGCGAGGGTGGACTGCTGTCGCTGCATAGCCCGGTGGTTTAGCCAGCGCAGGCGATCACCCAGCAGCCCATGGGATGCGCCCCCCACCAGCCATTGTCGATAGGGGTTGGCCCAGTCATGGATGAGGGGAGTGGCCTCACCCATGCTAGGGATAAAGCTGCCGGGACTCAGGGCTGCGTGAGGGCTGAGGGGCATCAGCACATCCATGCTCCACCAGAGGGGAGATAGGGTGCCCCATTGGTTCAGATGGGCGGGTAGCTGATGGGTTAGCCATAGCAGGGCCGTTTGCTGAAGATCGGGACGCTGGATCATCGCTTCTACCCGTCGATCTGCCCATCGGCTGCGCAGGCGTGATAGCCAGAGCAGCCCTCGACGTAGACTCCAAAACAGGCCATAGATCCCCTGATCCAGCCCTCTGAGGGCAACCTGTATCGGCCAGGGTAACTGTCCATCGGCCCACTGAGTCAACGCCTGTGCCACCCCGAACAGTATCAGCAACATGCCCCCCAAGGGAGCGATCACCACCGTTGCGCCATTGATCAGGTGGGCCAGTTCGTAGGCTAAAAAGATGCCTAAGACCTCATCACCGGCGCTATCCAGCAGGCCCTGACTGACCACAATCCGCAGAAAACGCGGTCGCCAACCGTAGCTAAAACACAGGGGAACCGAATCCGGTAGCACCCTCAATTCTGGCAAATACCATCCTTGCCGCTGGCACTGCTGGCGGAGCTGGTTGAGGGCAGCGGGGTGTTGACCTTGCAGAGATCGTGTGCCGAGGGGCCGTTGGCCATAGACCTTGGCCAGCAGCACATCCATCCACCAGGGGCTGGTGAGCATGATTCCGCACCCGAGGAGCAGGATCGGTATTGTGAGGGGACGATCCAGCCAAGAAATCCCCCACAGGCGAACGGGCCACGTCACTTGGCGTAGCAGGTTATTGAGATGGTGCAAGGCCCATTGGATGCCCACCGTCGCTACCCATAACATGGCCAATAGGGTAAGGATTTGGGCCACCCACAGTTCATAGGGCTTTGGTAAGGGCCGCGTGGGTAATCGCCGCTGGGAAGGGGTTGGGGCCGGTCGCTGGGGCGGCGGGTTGGGGCTGTCCCCCTGCCTCTGCACCCCAGGGGAAAGCTCAGGGCTGGTGGTCTGGGGACTAGCCGCCTGGGGGCCGATCTCCCGCGTTTCCTGGTTGAGGTGCTGATAGTGGAAGAACGACTGTGGGGTGATGGGCACAGCGGCCAAGGGTTCCGCTGCCACCCTTGGCGCTAGCGAAGGATTCTGGGGCGGGGTGGGGGCTGGCTGAGGGCGGTCGGGCTCTGCGTTCCCCAGGGCGGTTGAGGGCACGTCTGCGTCCCGGGGTGGTGTTTGCAGCGGCGATGGTGTCTTCAGGGAATCTGGTGATGCTGGGGAAGCGTCCAAGGGCACAAAACCTGTGGCATCGAAGGTTGTCGAACGCGGAATCGAGGATCTGGCGGGGTCGGTGACGGGTAATTCGGCGGCTTCGGGTGGCCCCTCAGGGAGTTTCGCTAATAACGACTCGGCCCAACGACGGGCTGCCGGGATACCACTGGCCAGAACCCGCTGGCACTCCTGGCGGGCTTGGGCGATTTGACCTAGCTTTTGTTGGGTCAGAATCAGCCCCATGCGGCCCTTCAACTGCACCGGAGAGTCCGCCTCGGCATCGCTGACTAATTGCCGGAAGTGTCCTAGGGCTACGGTATACTGCCCTTGTTTAAAGGCGGCTTCCCCTTGACGGTAGAGGTTAGCCGCGAGATCCTGCGGTGTTGGTGCTGGACTCTCTCCCGACTCGCGGGGTAAGGGTTGCGGTTCCGAAGACATAGGTCTGTAACATTTCCACGTAGATCAGCGTAGGCCCCCAGGACATACTCTAGCCAATCTTGCCGAGATCTCGTCCCTAGTCCACCGGAACGCCCTAGTCAGGGGAGGAGCTTAGCCTCTAAACTTAAGATCCGGTAAAGAAACTTAATTCACCCTTATCGCCTGCGACCATGATTGCCGTTTATCTGTTCGTTGCAAGCTCCGTGGGCTGGTTTTTGAGTATGTTGGCGGGCGGGGGAAGTCCCTTTATCCTCATTCCTCTAGTTTCGGTGCTCCTCGGCACCCAGGCCGTCGCTCCCATCATTACCCTCGGTATGCTAGTGGGCAATGCCCAGCGGGGAATGCTGCTGTGGTCGCATATTGATTGGTCGCTCACCCGTTGGTATCTGCCGGGGGCTGCTATTGGGGCGCTAATTGGCTGCTATGGGCTCACCCATGTCCACGCTGAAGGGCTACAACTGGTGCTAGGCATTGGCCTCATTGTCATGTTCCTTAATGAAATTTTGAGGCCAAGGGATATGCGGATCCCTGTTAAGGCTTGGCACTTCCTACCCTATGCGCTGGTTAATGCCATTGGTTCTGGGCTGATCGGCAGCACTGGCCCGGTGATGAATCCGCTGTACTTTGGCTATGGCCTGGAAAAGGAATCCATGATTGCTACCAAGGCCGTGCATAAGACGGCTCTTCACACCATCAAAATCCTGGCCTACGCCGGACTAGGTACCCTCAGTCTCAAGTATGTCGCCTACGGGTTGGCGATTGGCATGGGCGCTATTCCCGCCAACTGGCTCGGCAAACAGGTACTAGCCAAGTTGTCGGCTCATCAATTTCGGCAGTTGGTCTACGCCTTCGTGGCGTTCAGTGGGCTGGTGATGATTTGGCAACAGCGCAGCCTAATCGCCCTGTGGTGAATCAACGGCCAGCAAATCGCCCACAAATTGGTACAGGCTCACCTCGTCTGCTCCCCCCAATTGTCGCTCCTTGAGGTCAGTCATCCCGAGAGCCAGCCGTTCCGCCTGACGTTTATAATCCCGGTGGGCCGCCAGCATATCCAGGAAAATACCCTGCTCAATGGCAAGGCGGTTGTGGCCTTCCAAGATGGGCGTTTGATAGGCCACGGCCTCCGCGTCGTACTTCAGTAGTACAAAGAGGGCTCCACTGTCTAGACGCAGCTCTTCCTGAAGGCTACGGGTGTCTAAATCCAGCCGATCAAAGCCCACCTGTCCCGTAATTCGCACCTCCAAAATGGGGCTGAGGCTGTCCTCCGGCAAGCGCTTAACCACCGCTGTCACCTTCTCCTGGCAACATGCTCGTAGCTCATCCACGCTATCATCGCCCTTGGCGGCCACTTCGATGCGGAGGATGGGGCGCTGGAAATAGTCGGTTTGCAGTTCGGCCTTTAGCCCTTCATCGGTGATATTGACCAGGTAGGCTCCCCGACGGTGCAGGCTTTCTTCCACATTATTGGCTTCCAAGGAACCCGGATTAAACACCCAGCCCTCCGCCTGATACTCGCGGTGAATGTGGCCCAGGGCCAGGTAATCCACCCCCGCCGCCTTCAGAGGCAGCAAATCCGTGTAGCGCAGGGCTCCTTCATAGCGGGCAATTTGTCCCTCTAGACCGTGGTGAAACATCAGCACCGTGGTATCTGGGCTGGGGGGAAGGGTCTGAATCGCCGCCGCCAGTTGCTCAATCGCCCTTGGGGCTGTGGAGCCATACCAGTTGGAGCCAACCACCCGCACCCCGCAGTCCAGGTCGTAGTAGCTGCCGCTGCGGGTTTGAGGATTCCAGGGCACCAAAAACTCATCCCCTTGCTTTGGATCCTGGGGTTCCAGCAGCATCAGTAGCCCCCACTCCGAGAGATATTTCAGCCAACTCGTGGCGGTGCCGTAGGGGCGATTATCGTGGTTGCCTTCGATGGCGAAGACCGGAATGTTGGCCCGTTGCAGAGCTTGGAGGCAGATCTGAGCCTGATTCAGGGTGGCAGGCTTGATGTTGCGGTGCTCAAACAAGTCGCCCGCAATCACCACAAAATCCACCTGGCGCTGAATGGCGTGGTGCTCCAGCGTGGTTTGCAGGGCGTAGAAAAAATCCTTGGTGCGCTCAGGGCTGTTGTAGCGGTCAAACCCCAGGTGAATATCGGCAATGTGCAGAAATTTAACCATGGGGTGCCCTCCAGTAATGGCCTAAACCGGGGAGGACTCCGCTGCCAATTCCTCCAACCGCTCCTGCTGATCTCGGCTCACACAGGATTCTACCAAGTCTTCAATGTCTCCCTCCAGCACCGGAGTCAGGGTGAAGTTTTGGTTGAGGCGGTGATCCGTAACTCGGTTGTCTTTGTAATTATAGGTACGAATTTTTTCAGAACGGTCGCCGCTGCCGACTTGGGAACGCCGCATTGAGGTGACGGCCTCCCGTTGTTCCCGCAGCTTAATGTCGTACAGCTTGGCCCGGAGAATTTGCATGGCCCGCTCCCGGTTTTTGAGCTGGGAACGTTCCTCCGTACAAAACACACGAATGCCCGTGGGCTTGTGGAACAGGTCAACGGCGGTTTCTACCTTGTTGACGTTTTGTCCCCCCGCTCCGCCGGATCGGGCGGTGGTGAGTTCAATATCCTTGGGATCAATCTCCACTTCCACATCATCCACCTCTGGCATAATCGCCACGGTGGCGGTGGAGGTATGGACGCGCCCCCCGGCCTCGGTAACAGGCACCCGCTGCACCCGGTGAACGCCCGCTTCAAACTTGAGCCTGCTGTACACCCGATCCCCGGCAATTTCTAGAATAGCCTCTTTGAATCCACCCATATCAGCGGCGGATTCGCTGAGTAGCTTCACCTGCCAGCCCTGGTTCTCGGCGTAGCGGGAATATAGGCGAACGAGATCCCCCGCCCAAATGCTGGCTTCGTCGCCCCCGGCTCCGGCTCGAATTTCCAGCATGATGTTCTTGTCATCATTGGGGTCGCGGGGCAGCAGCAGCACCTTGAGCTTGGCTGCCAGGGAGGCTAAGCGCTCCTCCAGTTCCTCCACCTCCAAGGACGCCATCTCCCGCAAATCGGGATCATTGATGGATTCCTTGTAGACTTCCTTGGCCCCCGCCAACTCCTCCTTGGTTTGCTTCCAGTCGGCGTAGACGTTGACGGTCTCCTCCAGGGAGGAGCGGGATTTGGCAATGCGCTGAAACTCTGTCGGATCCTGCGCCACGTCAGGATCCGCTAGCTTGCGGGTTAGTTCTTGGAAGGTCTGCTCAACAGAATTGAGCTTCTCAATCAGATACGCTTCAGCCATAGTGCACAACGCTTGCCCTATCCCAGGGAGAGACTAACCAGTGGACGTTCTCTAAACTACCGATGGATCGGTAATCGTCGGAACGGGGCTAGGCTTTGTCGTCTTTCTTGGCCGTGGTGGAATCGGTCATGCCGTACTTTCGCAGGAAGCGCTCCACGCGGCCTTCGGTGTCGATAATCTTCTGGGTGCCCGTATAGAAGGGGTGGTTGCCCGACCACACATCAACGTGGAGTTCGGGTTTGGTGGAACCAACGGTCATCACTTCTTGGCCATCACAGAAGACCTTGGCCTCTGGATACCAGGTGGGGTGGATGTCAGACTTAGCCATAGCTCGTGCCAAAAATAGTAACGGTGAACACACAAGACCCCTCCCCAAAGGGAGAGGTGGAGACGATTAACGCTTGGAGAACTGAGGAGCCTTACGGGCTTTCTTGAGACCGTATTTCTTCCGCTCTTTTGCCCGAGGATCGCGGGTCAGATAGCCTTCCACTTTCAGGGGCTTGCGGTTCTCAGGGGCCAAGTCGCACAGGGCGCGGGCCACACCCAGCCGAATCGCATCGGCTTGCCCAGTCAGCCCGCCACCTTTGACGTTGACGAGAATATCGTAGTCGTTTTCCAGGCCGAGGACTTCCAGGGGAGCCTTGGTGGACGTCAGGTAGGCGGGGTTGAATTGCAGATAGTCTTCCCCAGGGCGCTTGTTGATGGTTAGCTTGCCGCTGCCGGGAACCAGACGAACCCGGGCAATGGCGGACTTACGGCGTCCGGTGCCCCAGTAAACGGCGCGGTCAGATTGATCGGTGGCCTGCATTACTTCACTTCTCCAGGAATCGTGTTGATGACAAGGGTTTTGGGAGACTGGGCTTGGTGGGGATGCTCTGGCCCAGCGTACACCTTCAGCTTGGTGAACTGCTGACGGCCCAGGGTGGTTTTAGGCAGCATCCCCTTTACCGCTTGCTCGATGATCCGGCTAGGAATGCGAGCTTGCAGCTTGTCGAAGGTCTCGGTTTTCATCCCGCCCGGACGACCGGAGTGGCGACGATAGAGCTTGGTGGTGGACTTGCGCCCCGTCACCACCACCTTATCGGCGTTCACCACAATCACAAAATCCCCGGTGTCCATATTGGGGGTGAAGGTCGGCTTGTTTTTGCCCCGCAGAATGGAGGCAATTTCCGCCGCCAAACGACCAAGACGCTGGCCTTCGGCATCAACCACGTACCACTGGCGGTCAATGGACGCTTGGGAGGGGATGTAGGTTTTCGTTGTCATAGCACTGTTGTCCGTTGTTTAGGCATTATTCGAGAAAATCCACACAAAACCTGGGAGGTATCCGCCTAGGCGGCGACAGTGCCCAGATAAAACTGCGGCTGGGCATCAAACCACACCTCCCTCGGAAACGGAGACGGGGTATAGCCAACTCTGAGCAGGCAGAGTCCCTTCGCCGGAGCGGAGTATTTAACCCGATCCCGCTGGCGTTCCTGCCAAAGCTGTTGAAACGCACCGGGCGACATCTCCCCCTGTCCCACCTTCACCACCAGGCCCATAATCAGCCTGACCATACCGTAGAGAAATCCCTTGGCTTGGAGTTCCACGGTCAGAAAATCTCCCTGACGCTGGCACCGAGCCTCCTGCATATCTACCCAGGAGTGGGACTTGCCGGATCCGGCACGGTGGAACGCGGTCATGTCGTGGTAGCCTACCATCGTGTCTAGGGCTGCCTGGATCCTCGATTGATCGAGATCGTGATGGTGGTAGTGCCACACGAAGGGCCGCACAAACAGGTTGGGACAGGCTCCGGTATAGAGAGTGTAGCGGTATCGCCGCCACTGGGCCGAAAACTGGGCGTGCCAGTTATCTTCGACTAGCACCGAGGCTCGCACCAAAACGTCCTGGGGCAGTCTGGCGTTCAATACCTCGGCCCAGCGATGGGCGGGGATGAAAGCGGGGGCGTCAAAATGCGCCACCTGCGCCGCTGCATGAACCCCGGTATCCGTGCGCCCTGCGCCGCTGACCCGGATGGGATAGCCCACCACAGCGGCCAAAACTTGCTCTAGCTCACCCTGCACCGTGCGGGCATTGGGCTGCCACTGCCATCCATGGAGATCTGTTCCCACGTATTGCACAACCAAGGCCACCCGCTGAGTGGACTGGCCAAACTCGGCGGGGTTATGGGCAAGACTGCGCTGGATGGGAGAAATCTTTTCCATGGCGGGCAGAGGATGGAGGAATGGCGACCCTAGGTGAGCTCGATGATCGCCATTTCGGAGTTGTCTCCCCGACGACTGACCGTTTTCAGAATCCGGGTATAGCCACCCTGACGATCCGCGTAGCGCTGGGGCGCTTCGCTGAAGAGGGCATGGACGAGTTGCTTATCGTAGATGTAGCCCAGCGCCCGCCGACGGGCAGGCAGAGACCCGTCCTTGGCCAGGGTAATCATCCGATCCGCTTCTTCCCGAACGGCTTGGGCACGGGCTTTGGTGGTGGTGATGCGGCCATGGCGAATCAGCTCGGTGGTCAAAGCTCGCAGCAGGGCTTTGCGCTGATCGGCAGGCTTACCTAATTGATGAACGCGACAACGGTGGCGCATGACTCTTAACTCAGGTGAACAATAGGGTAAACAATGCGGATAACGCTGTGTCCTTGCCTCAAGACACAGCGCGAACCCTAGGCGCTTTTAGACGCTTTTTCCAGGGGCAGGGTGATGCCTAACCGTTCCTGTAGGGCTTCGATAACCTCTTCCGCTGACTTTTGCCCAAAGTTTTTGATTTCCAGCAGGTCTTCCTGGCTGAAATCCAATAGGTCGGCAACGGAATTGATTTGTGCCCGCTTGAGGCAGTTGTAGGCCCGAACCGACAACCGCAGTTCCTCGATGGGAATCTGATTGTTGGGATCGTCGGTTTCTTTTTCCGGATCATCAACCTTCGGCTCAAGGGTGACGTCCTTCAGGGGAACAAAGAGATTAACCAGGATATCGGCGGCTTGGCTCATGGCCTGCTGGGGGGTAATGCTGCCGTTCGTCCAAACATCCATGGTGAGCTGATCTTTCTGGAGAGATCCAGACAGCACTACTTCATCCACGGTGTAGTTCACCTTGCGCACAGGCATAAACACCGAATCAATCTGGATGAAATCCAGAGCAGTCGCATCATCCTTGCTGCGATCCACGGCCCGATATCCTTGGCCTCGCTCAATGCGAAACTCCATTTCCAGGGTGTGCCCATCCGCGACGGTGGCCACGTATTGATCAGGGTTCACCACCTCAACCTCAGAGGGCAAATCAAAGTGGCTGGCGGTGACTCGGGCTGGCCCCTGTACCAGCAGCCGCCCGATCTGAGCTTGGTTTGTGTGACTGCGCAGAATAATTCCCTTCATGTTGAGGAGAATATCGAGCACGTCTTCCCGCACACCGGTGATGGTAGAGAATTCGTGGGTTGCCCCAGCGATTCGTACGGCGGTGACGGCCACCCCCTCTAAATTGGAGAGCAAAACCCGGCGCAGGGCATTTCCTACGGTAATCCCTTGACTGCGCTCTAACGGCTCGATGACAAACCGTCCGTACTGGCCCTGATCGGGCTTTATGATTGATTCGATGCAATCGACATGAAACTGTGCCACGGTGCCGCCTTCCTTCAACCTCGATAGACCTAGCTGGACAGATACCCCCAGCGCCCTAGACCCGTCGCCGTTTGGGGGGACGACAGCCGTTGTGGGGAATGGGGGTCACATCCCGAATTAGGGTAATTTCTAAGCCGGCTCCCTGAAGGGCTCGAATCGCCGTTTCCCGTCCTGCACCAGGGCCACTGACCATCACCTCAATTTGACGCATCCCCTGATCCATAGCGCGACGAGCGGCGCTATCCGCAGCGGTTTGAGCTGCAAAAGGAGTACCTTTCTTGGCTCCCTTAAAGCCGCTAGAGCCTGCCGAGGCCCAAGAAATCGCTTCACCCGATTGATCGGTAATCGTCACAATCGTGTTGTTAAAGGTTGAGCGAATGTGGGCTACCCCACTGGGGATATTCTTCTTGCTCTTGCGCGGACCAGTTTTTCGGGTTGGTTTGGCCATGGTGCTGTCACTAAATCAAAATAAACATCGATAATCAATAGACAGTCAAAAAACTCGCTACCGATGTCAGCGAGCGTTACCTGTTACAGGTGCCCCAGGAAAACCCCAAGGCTAAAGCTAGGCGCTACTTCTTGGGTGCTTTTTTCTTGCCCGCAACGGTTCGACGGGTGCCGCCCCGACGTGTGCGAGAATTCGTACGGGTGCGCTGACCCCGCACGGGCAACCCAGCCCGGTGACGACGGCCTCGGTAGGAACCGATATCCATCAATCGCTTGATGTTCATGCTTTCCAGGCGACGGAGATCCCCTTCTACCTGGTAGTCGCTTTCAACGGCATCGCGCAATTTAGCAACATCCGCATCCGTCAGATCTTTCACTCGAACATCAGGGCTTACCCCAGTCTTCGCGAGAATTTCCTTGGAACGGGTTAGGCCAATACCGTAGATGTAGGTCAGGCCAATTTCAACTCGTTTGTCGCGTGGCAAGTCCACGCCTGCTATCCGTGCCACCTAAACTATCTCCCCAAACGTTGAGCTTAATTCCCCAGCATGTATGCTGACGGCTAAAATCGTGTCCCACACGGTCGCCTAGTGCCAAGGGCACCAATCCAAGAGGGCGACAGAGCTTTCCCGAAACCTATCCAATTCCCACGCAGACCGAGCAAGCCCGTAGCTTACCGTTCTAAGCTAGCTAACCTTGGCGTTGCTTATGCTTAGGGTTAGAACAAATCACCATGACCCGTCCTCGGCGACGAATCACCCGACACTTATCGCACATTTTGCGAACAGACGCACGGACTTTCATGTCCAACTCGCACTTCACTACAGAATTGCTATCCTAGCAAAGGGGTGTCCCAATCGTCAAACATTGATTTTGGCCCTTTTAACCCTAGCCCCCTCTACAGGGCTCCTAGCTGACGGACGATCTTAGAAGCAGAATGTATTGGACGGGCGATGGCCATCTCCTGTCTCGGCGGGGAGCGTGACAGCGATATCCAGGCCGGAAAAAACCCGCACTTGGCGGGTTTAGGGGGGCAGGAGCAAAGTCTAGAAAAGCGTTTACGCTTCTCGCTTCAGGGCCGATTCAACCTGCTTCAGTTCTTGCTCAACCCGTATTTTCACTTTCTCGGGCAAGGGGCGGTTGGGATAGGCACTGTAGTGACCAGCGATGGCGTTGAGGGCGGTACGCATGGTGGTGAAGGAGCCGAGGTTGGCCACCGCGGCATCGCGCCGATAGCGGGAGGCAAAATCACTGATGACGACTTTGGCCGTGGCCTGGGCTTCGGCCTTGGCAGGATCGTCGTCGGGTAGGGAAATTGCGGTTCTGAGGCTATCGACCAGCATGAGGGTGTCTTGGCGATAATCCCCGGAGAGTAGCCCGCTGGTGCCAGCGCTGCATCCCGTGAGGCCAATGACCACAACGAGCATCAGCGCAAATAAGCGAGAAAGTAGAGTTTTCATAGGTGTCTTTGAAGGATTTCAAGGGCGAACGAGCAGCGGTCAGGGCCGGTTGAGCATCATTCAGGTTTATTCATTTTATATTGAGCGGTGTTCCCAGACACTTTCTCGCCTAAATCGATCTGGGGTCGGCCCAGGTTCCCGCAAACGGACAAGAGCCGAGAGATCGTCAGATCTCAGGCGGGATAAAGCTCACGCGGGATAAATACGAAGCCGTCGGTTGGGTTCCTCACCGCAACTGAGGGATTTGAGGCGATAGTGCTCCGCCAGTTCGTGCTGCATTTTGCGAATGCGGGCGGAGCGAGGCAGCAACTCCACGGGTTGGCCCTTGGGAATCACGATTTGCTCGACGGCGAGGCGGGCTTCCTCTAGGGCTTCTAATTCATCTTCGCCGCCGTTGTGGGTAAACAGCCCTAGATTGACGGATTCGGGGTCGTCGTCTAGGCGCAGGAGACGCTGAAGGGCGCGGGTAATTTGGGGAATACTGTTGGACTTCACCAGATGCACGGGCAGGTGACGCCCCTGGGCCATGTGTTTGAGCTTGGCCTGGGTTTTGCTGTGGGACCGCAGGGCCAGCACCGCATCGGCGTGATCGAGATCCTTGGTAATCACCACGGGCATCCCCAGGGTTTGGATGACGCGCTCAATGTGGTGACGGCTGACCCCGTAGGGATAGAGGCGCAGGCTATCCTCCGGTACGGACGCCGGATCTTCCCGATCATCCGCTGGCTCTAGCAACTCCATCCATTCGGATCGGGGCTGGGGCAGAGGCGCATCGCTGCCGAGACTGGCCCGCAGGTAGGCACTGCTGCTCTGACCGTGGCGAGGTTGGGGGGATAGCGTGGCTGATCCTTGGGGCGGCACCATTTGGCCGGCGGCTCGCCAACCAAGGCCAGACCGGGAGGGCTTGGCCACCTCTCGCCCAGAACCGGGTAACTCATGGGTGATGGTGACGTTTTGGTTCTCATCCACCGTGCGGATCTGCTGCCCCGGTTGGCGACCCCGCAACAGGTTGTCGATAGTGACGGTCACGTCGTCGTGAACCACCCAGCGCTGGCGTTCCAGCATTTCCACCGCAATATCAAAGGTGGGGGGTGCTTTCCGCTCCAGCACGCTTTTTTGACTGCCCCGGCGGCGGGCTTCCTCATCGCCCAGGGTAACGGACTGAATACCGCCAATGAGGTCGGAGAGGGTGGGATTCTTGATCAGGTTTTCCAGGCGATTGCCGTGGGCCGTACCGACGAGCTGCACCCCCCGTTCGGCAATGGTGCGGGCCGCGAGGGCTTCCAGTTCAGTCCCGATCTCGTCAATCACAATCACTTCGGGCATGTGATTTTCCACCGCCTCGATCATCACCCGGTGCTGTTCTTCGGGGCGGGCTACCTGCATCCGACGGGCGCGGCCAATGGCGGGATGGGGAATGTCGCCATCGCCAGCGATTTCGTTGGAGGTGTCGATAATCACGACGCGCTTTTGCAGGTCATCAGCCAAAACGCGGGCGATTTCTCTCAGAGCGGTGGTTTTGCCCACGCCGGGACGCCCCAGCATCAGGATCGACTTCCCGGTTTCCACCAAGTCCCGAATCATGGCGATGGTGCCAAACACGGCTCGACCCACCCGGCAGGTGAGCCCGATGACGGTGCCGGAGCGGTTGCGAATGGCGCTGATGCGGTGGAGCGTTTTCTCAATTCCGGCGCGATTGTCGCCGCCAAAGCTACCCACTCGCTCAATGCAGTGCTCCAAATCCGCGTGGGTAACGGGCGTTTCCGACAGGTATTCCACACCGTTGAAGAAGCGGGCTTCGGGGAGACGCCCCAAATCCAGCACCACTTCCACCAGGCTAGATAGTTGAGGATGCTGGGTCACGCTGTCCCGAATGCTAGGGGGCAGGATACTGAGAAGTTGCCCCAAATCGTCGGTGGTACCGGTTCTGGGGTGAATGTTGGCTTGGGATGGGGCAGGTGAGGCAGGTGAGATGGCAGAGGGCGACTCAACCTTCGGGGAATTGTTGGCCAAGGGCTGGGCGTTGTGATCGCTAACCATAGAGTCTTGGGGACGGATGCCCACAATTTTAGGGTGATCGACTGGAATTTGCTTGATCCCTCAGGGGGTTCTGACATCGCCAGGGGCGTTAGCCTCACCGTCTGCCTTCAAGGCTCCGACAAGCTGCCGAGCTTGGTCAATGGCCACCTTCAGATCGTCCGTAAGGTCTATTGTAGAAAGGGATGCAGTTTTTTGGGATCGGCCCAGGTCGTCCGTGGTGTCTAAGGTGTCCTCTGGATACCTCATCTTCTCTGCTGGTAGGGCGATCTCCACCTCTTTTGCCTCCAGCAGCCCCGGCAATATTGGCTCTAGCTTTTCCAGGATGGGCATCACCAGGGTACGGGCATAGCTGCCGTAGGCGATCCCAGCAATCCGCCACTGGGGATGGTTATTCTTAATCGGATCAGAATCTATGGATGACGAATCGGGATTATCCACCTTGGCACGGCTACTAGCCCCCACTAGGCCCAGTTCCCTCAACTTTGCGGCGGTGTAGCCGTTGGTGCCCCCCGCCAGTTGGACATATCCCGGCAAATTCGCAGCCAGCACCTTTTGGGCGAGGCGAATGGTGGCGTGGGTGGTGCCTTTGCCCAAGTCGCCGCTCATCGGTCGGCCATCGGTTTGCCAAATGAGGGGAATCTCCAGCGGGGCCATGATGGCGTAGAGATCCTGTAAATAGGCGGCGATGTGGGGATCGTCTGGGCAGCTAATGGACACTAATTTTAGATGCTGTCGCCAGGGCGCTAGCCGCTGCCACAGGGCGGCAAATTCCCGCTGTCGGCCCGCCTGGGTGTGGATTTCCACCGCATCGATCAGGCCCAAATCCGCCGCCGAAAAGTCCTCCGGCCTCGCCTGGTGAGACTGCGCCACGATGTTCTGCACCGGACAGACCGCAATACAGCGTCCGCAGCCGTAGCAGAGGTTGGGGATCACACCCGATGAATCGGGGGACGCAGCATGAGTCGTAGACGCATCTGCGAATTGAATCGCCTGGGTGGGGCACAGGATTTCGCAGGGGCGGTGACAGTCCGGCGGACACAGGCTTGGATCAAAGTGCGCCTTCCGAAAATGGGGATCCTCGCTGTCGTTGAGGCTCACCATCAGCCAGGGCAGGTCTGGACTGAGGTAGTGCTGTATCGCTGGAGTCTTCAAATCATGGGTCAAAGCCAGGGATTCATTCCTAGCCCACCGCTGAGCCAGCGCCTGGGCATCGGCCAAGCCCTGCCGCGCTGCCGCTACCACTGCCATATCCGCCGCCACATCCACACAGTCCACCCCCGCCAGGGCGTAGAGCATGGCCAGCCGCCGAATGGTGGGCATGTCCTGATAGCTGGCTCCACAAATCAGCTTGACCCACTGCCCAGTTTGGAGCGACTGGTAGGGCGTGGGTTGAGGATCACAGGCAACGGACAATGGCGGGGAACAGGCCACGAAGATGCAGACGCAATCGGTGCAGAATTTAGAGCAGGTTAGCCAGTGGTTCCCAGCTAAAGTAGCGCTCGCCGCCCATTTCCACGATGACTCGCACGCGGGGCTCGATTTGGGGCAAATTCACCAGGTAGGCCAGTTCTTGACGGGAGAGAATGTGTCCTTCAATCAGCCACAGCACCATCCCCTTCGCCTTGGGAGCCAAGGTTTCTAGGCGATAGGTCAACATCGGCGGCACAAAATAGGTGTAGCCCACGGCGGCGGAACTGCCAATGGTTTTCTTGCCCAGGTGAGGCGGACGCACCCCGTGAACATCGGTTAAATAGGCGGCAATATCGCCCAGCCCTCGCGCCGTGAGGTTCATGGTTTCGTAGCCCTTGGCCTTCAGTCGCCGCTCATAGCGACCCTCAAAGCCGCCTTCTAAGGGCATTCGCACCGCAATGGCCCGGTGGGTTTCAACGTCACGAATGAACCCTTTACCAGTGGTCAGTAACGCCATACTTGCCCTCAAGTCGTCAATAACAATGATCGATTCCGAGACTCAGAACCCTGTCCGGTAGCCCTGGCGGAACGCAAGGCCCACGTTTCCCTAAGACGACAGTCCCAAGACTACAGAAATTGTAATGCCATTGTGGCGGGATATCGACGGCAATTCACCCAGGATTCCCTAGGGTTGCGATAATCAAGGCTAATCACTCGATTTTTCACCGGATTGTCGCAAGGCTGGCCTCTGCCGCGGGATTGGGCCTCGTCTAGGGCTGTCCTGAAAGTCCACCCAAAAAACTTTGGTCGTAACTATAGACAGATTTATTCTAGGACTGTAATATAGTAAATCGCCGCTGAAATGGATACTGAGGGGTCAGCGAACCGCTCAAGTCCTGGCAAATGGCTGTTTCGGTTCAGGGCCAGATAACGGCTGAGATCTTTACGGGTCTTCTCCTTGAGCCTTCAGAAGCCAACTTTCTTTTGAATAGTGACCAATCGAGTCAAGGAAGCTCACCGAGCTTTCGCGTCTGAGTGACGTTCAAAAGTTGACGTAGTTGAGATGCGCATCAGCCTCTTAAGGAGGTGAAAGCGCATTTTGTAGTGTGTAAGTTAGGGAGAAAGGCTGTGGCAGTCGGTATTCTCGGCAAAAAGCTGGGCATGACCCAAATATTTGATGACGCGGGGAACGCCGTCCCGGTCACTGTCGTCCAGGCTGGGCCTTGCGTAGTAACGCAGGTAAAGACTCCAGATACCGATGGCTATGCGGCGATTCAGGTCGGTTTTGATGAAGTGGCGGAAAAAGCCCTCAACAAACCCGAACTGGGACACCTGGCAAAATCCGACAGCGCCCCCCTGCGCCACCTCAAGGAGTATCGGGTGGATGCGGCGGACGGTTACGAACTCGGCCAAGCCATCACCGCTGAGTCCTTCGCGGCTGGCCAGCTCGTGGACGTGACGGGCAAAAGCATCGGTCGTGGGTTTGCGGGCTATCAAAAGCGCCATAACTTCCGTCGTGGCCCCATGGCCCACGGTTCCAAGAACCACCGTCTGCCCGGTTCCACCGGGGCGGGTACCACCCCTGGTCGTGTCTATCCCGGTAAGCGGATGGCGGGTCAGTTGGGTAATACCCAGGTGACGGTGCGGAAGCTGGAAGTGGTGCGGGTAGACAACGAGCGCAACCTGCTGCTGATTAAGGGCGCGGTTCCGGGCAAACCCGGTGCGCTGTTGAGTGTTGCCCCGGCCAAGTGGGTGAAGGCCTAGTCCCTCAAGCATTGAGATGGGCCATTTTTGAGAGACTTTCGGAGTTGTAGGGATAGGTCAAGACAATGGTTGAGTGCGCCGTAAAAAACTGGGAGGGCCAAGAGGCTGGCAGCGCGACTTTGGATCTAAAGGTCGCCAGCGAGGAAACTGCCTCTCACATCGTCCACCGTGCCCTGGTGCGGCAGATGCATAACGCACGGCAAGGGACGGTATCCACCAAAACCCGCGCTGAAGTGAGCGGGGGTGGTCGTAAACCTTGGCGTCAAAAAGGTACAGGTCGGGCACGGGCTGGCTCCAACCGTTCGCCGCTGTGGCGGGGCGGTGGTGTCACCTTTGGCCCCAAGCCTCGGGATTTCAGTGTCAAGATGAACCGCAAGGAGCGGCGTCTGGCTCTGCGTACCGCGTTCCAAAGCCGGGTGGATGACCTGATTGTGGTCGAAGCCTTCGCCGATAAGTTCGAGCGTCCTAAGACGAAGGAACTGATCGAAGCTTTGGGCCGCTGGGGCGCGGATGTTGAGGGCAAAATCCTGCTCATCATCTCCGAGAAGCAGGAACTGGTTTACCTGTCTGCCCGCAACATCGAAAACGTTAAGCTGATCACGGCGGCGAATCTCAACGTCCATGACCTGCTTGTCGCTGACCAGATTGTAATTACGTCCCCCGCCCTTGAGGCCATTCAGGAGGTTTACTGTGACTAATACTGCGCCAACCCTGGCTGACATCATTCGTCGCCCCCTGGTGACTGAGAAGGCTACCCTACTGCTGGAAAATAACCAGTACGTCTTCGAGGTGGATCCCCGCGCCACCAAGTTTGATATCGCGGACGCCATCGAAGAACTGTTTGAGGTCAAGGTGGTCTCCGTGAACACCTACAATCCTCCCAAGAAGAAGCGCCGCTATGGTCGCTTTGTGGGCAACCGGGCTCACTACAAGCGGGCCATTGTTACCCTTGCCGCCGGGGACTCTATTCCCCTCTTCCCCGATCTCTAAGGAATTTGATCTTAGAGACTTCCGCAACCTTTGCCGTGTAGCCAGCAAGTATTTCCATGGGCATCCGTTCTTACCGACCTTATACCCCGGGCACGCGTGAGCGAACTGTATCTGAGTTTGCCGAAATCACCCGCAGTGAACCCGAAAAGTCGCTGACTCGCTCCAAGCATCGTCCCAAGGGGCGCAACAACCGGGGCGTGATCACCTGTCGCCATCGCGGCGGCGGCCACAAGCGCCTCTACCGGGTGATTGATTTCCGCCGGGATAAAGTCGGCGTTCCCGCCAAGGTCGCCTCCATCGAGTACGACCCCAATCGCAACGCTCGCATTTCCCTGCTCCACTACGAAGATGGGGAAAAGCGCTACATCCTGGCTCCCGCTGGATTGGCGGTAGGTAGCACCGTGGTCTCTGGGCCGGATTCGCCCCTGGAAGTCGGCAACGCCCTGCCCCTGTACAAAATTCCCCTTGGTACCACGGTTCACAACATCGAGATGCAGCCTGGGAAAGGCGGTCAGATGGTGCGTTCTGCCGGAGCGGGAGCCCAGGTAGTAGCCAAGGAAGGAGACTACGTCACCCTAAAGCTGCCTTCCACGGAAGTGCGGATGGTGCGGCGCGAGTGCTACGCCACCATTGGCCAAG
This sequence comes from Nodosilinea sp. BSH.14, assembly GCA_023264315.1. Taxonomy (GTDB): domain Bacteria; phylum Cyanobacteriota; class Cyanobacteriia; order Phormidesmidales; family Phormidesmidaceae; genus Nodosilinea. The sequence goes on along the minus strand of JALQST010000003.1, from coordinate 5,218 downwards.
TGGGCAACGCCGACGTGCGGAACGTCAGCCTGGGTAAGGCGGGTCGCAAGCGCTGGTTGGGCCGTCGTCCCGAAGTGCGCGGTAGTGTGATGAACCCGGTGGATCACCCCCACGGTGGTGGTGAAGGTCGGGCGCCCATTGGTCGCTCTGGGCCTGTCACCCCTTGGGGTAAGCCCGCCCTGGGCTTCAAGACCCGCAAGAAGAAGAAGGACAGCGACAAGTATGTGGTGCGGAAGCGCCGTCGGGTGTCCAAGCGGGGACGCGGTGGACGGAATGCCTAGGCTGGGCAATGGACGTAATTGGACGGTATCAGATTGTTGTGTAGGGACTGAATCATGTCGCGCTCGTTGAAAAAAGGCCCCTTCGTGGCTGACCACTTACTCTCAAAAGTTGAAGCCCTCAATGCGAAGGGCGACAAGCAGGTGATTAAGACCTGGTCGCGGGCTTCGACGATTCTGCCTCAAATGATTGGGCACACCATCGCTGTCCACAACGGTCGTCAACACGTTCCCGTCTATGTGACGGAGCAAATGGTGGGGCACAAACTGGGTGAGTTCGCCCCCACGCGAACCTTCCGAGGCCATGCCAAAAGTGATAAAAAAGCGCGTCGTTAGGTAGAGGAAGTTAGAGACATGGCTGTAGATACCTCTGAGCAGGTTAAGGCAGTAGCCAAATATGTCCGGATGTCGCCCCGCAAAGTTCGTCGGGTGCTCGATCAAATCCGGGGCAAAAGCTACCGCGAAGCGCTGATTATCCTGGAGTTCATGCCCTACAAGGCCTGTGAGCCCATCATCAAGGTGCTGCGGTCGGCGGTGGCCAACGCTGAGCACAACAATGGCCTCGATCCGGCGGATCTGGTGATCAGCGAAGCCTTCGCCGATGCTGGCCCGACCTTGCGCCGCTTCCGGCCCCGTGCCCAAGGTCGGGCTTACCAAATCCGTAAGCCCACCTGCCACATCACCATCGCCGTTGCTCCAACGGTCGATTAGGGCACCGGGCCAAGGCTTGATTGAGCCTCGTTGAGTATTCAGCACCGTCCTTGCTTCACAGCAAGCATTCAGCAGCAGTCGTTCAGCAGCACTTTGAAGAGGGTTAGTTCGTGGGACACAAGATTCATCCAACCGGGTTTCGCCTAGGCGTGGTTCAGGAGCACCGCTCCCGCTGGTTTGCGGAGGGAATGCGCTACCCTGAACTGCTCCAAGAGGATCATCGTATTCGCGAGTACGTTCAGAAGACCCTGAACAATGCAGGTATCGCCGACATTCGGATCGAGCGCAAGGCCGATCAGATTGATCTCGAAGTTCGCACCGCCCGTCCTGGGGTCGTGGTGGGCCGAGGCGGTGCCGGGATTGAATCCCTGCGGGTGGGCCTGCAAAAGCTGCTGAAGGACTCCAGCCGTCAAATTCGGGTCAACGTGGTGGAAGTCAGCCGGGTGGATGCCGATGCGGCCCTGGTGGCGGAATACATCATTCAACAACTGGAGCGTCGGGTGTCCTTCCGTCGGGTGGTGCGTCAGGCCATTCAGCGGGCTCAGCGAGCTGGGGTGGAAGGCATCAAAATTCAGGTGAGTGGTCGTCTGAACGGCGCGGAAATCGCCCGGACGGAGTGGACTCGCGAAGGCCGAGTGCCCCTACACACCCTACGGGCCGATGTGGACTACGCCTACACCACCGCCCAAACCACCTACGGCATCCTGGGCGTTAAGGTGTGGATCTTCAAGGGTGAGATCATCCCCGGCCAAGAGGAGCAGGCTCCGGCCCCTAGCAATGCCCAGCCTCGTCGCCGTCAGCCTCGCCGTCGCCAGCAATTTGAAGATCGCTCCAACGAAGAATAACGGCTGAACCGACGTTTTCTCGAACTAACTTTTGACCTGTGAATTGACGAGTGCCGAGCCATGCTTAGTCCAAAACGAACAAAATTTCGCAAGCAGCACCGTGGCCGTATGCGCGGAATGGCCCAGCGGGGCAGCGACATCAGCTTTGGGGATTTCGCCCTTCAGGCCACCGAGCCCTGCTGGTTGACCTCCCGCCAAATTGAGGCCGCCCGTCGTGCCATGACCCGCTATGTCCGCCGGGGTGGGAAAATCTGGATCCGAGTGTTCCCCGATAAGCCCGTTACCATGCGCCCCGCTGAAACCCGGATGGGTTCCGGTAAAGGGAACCCTGAATACTGGGTGGCGGTGGTGAAACCCGGTCGGATTGTCTTTGAAATTGCTGGGGTGCCCGAGGCAACGGCCCGCGAAGCCATGCGACTGGCGGCCTTCAAGCTTCCCTTCAAGACCAAGTTTATTGTTCGAGACAGCAAGGAGGCTTAGGTTATGGCATTGCCCAAGATTAAAGAGGCGCGGAGCCTGAGTGATGCTGAGCTGCTAGAGGCCATCGTTGAAACCAAGCGCGACCTGTTTCAGCTTCGGTTTAAAAAGGCAACTCGCCAGCTTACAAAGGAAGTCCATCAGTTTAAGCACGCTCGCCATCGCCTCGCTCAGTTGATGACGGTGCTCCGGGAACGGGAACTCGCCGCCGCTCAAACGGACGATGTGACTGCGGCGACAGCAGAATCGGTATCAGCATAGGGGAGATAGGGAATCCAGATGGCGGTTAAAGAACGAGTAGGAACGGTGGTGAGCAACAAAATGGATAAAACCGTCGTTGTTGCGGTGGAAAGCCGATCCGCCCATCCCAAGTACGGGAAAATTGTGGTTAGCACCAAGCGCTACAAAGCCCACGACGAAGAGAATACCTGCCAAGAGGGCGACCGTGTTCGCATTCTTGAAACCCGTCCCCTGAGTCGGACGAAGCGCTGGGTCGTGGCTGACATTGTTAATAGAGCGGCAGACGCCTAGCGGGGGAACTCATGATTCAGCAAGAAACCTATCTCAATGTGGCCGACAACAGCGGCGCTCGCAAATTAATGTGTATCCGGGTTCTGGGCGGCAACCGTCGCTACGCCGGAGTGGGTGATGTGATTATCGCTGTGGTCAAAGACGCCATCCCCAACATGGCCGTGAAAAAGTCGGACGTGGTTCGGGCCGTGGTGGTACGCACCAAGAAGGGTCTCCGTCGTACCAGCGGCATGAGCATTCGCTTCGATGACAACGCAGCGGTGATCATCAACCAAGACGGCAACCCCAAAGGAACGCGGGTGTTTGGCCCCGTGGCGCGGGAACTGCGGGATAAGAACTTCACTAAGATCGTTTCCCTGGCACCGGAGGTACTGTAATGGCCACAGCGACGAAAAAACCAGTTCGGTACAAAATGCATGTCCGCAAGGGCGACACCGTGCAGGTGATTGCCGGACGCGACCGGGGCAAGGTCGGGGAAATCCTGTCCGTGAACCCCAAGAAAAGTCAGGTAATTGTGCAGGGCGTCAACATTCGCACCAAGCACGTCAAGCCCCAGCAAGAGGGCGAGTCTGGCCAGATTGTCACCCAAGAAGCGCCGATTCACAGCTCCAACGTGATGCTGTATTCCGAAAAGGAAAAGGTCGCCAGCCGCATCGCCTGCACCTTTGATAAAGACGGTCGTAAGGTGCGGATGCTGAAGAAAACGGGCGAAATCATCGACTAGGCGATAACCCCTTGTTGCTCTCGATCCTTTAGTTGTATTCCTGACCCAGCCCAGGAAAGAAGTAGATACCATCCATGACAGACCAGCTCAAAACGTTCTACAAAGACACCGTCGTACCGAAACTGATGGATCAGTTTAAGTACGAGAACATCCACCAGGTGCCCAAGGTTGTCAAAGTCACCGTAAATCGAGGTCTTGGGGAAGCCTCCCAAAATGCTAAGGCATTGGAATCTTCTCTGAATGAACTCGCTTTAATTACGGGTCAACGTCCCGTGGTGACGCGGGCAAAGAAAGCCATCGCCGGGTTCAAAATCCGTCAGGGAATGCCTGTAGGGGTGGCCGTTACCCTCCGTTCGGATCGGATGTATTCCTTTTTGAATCGTCTGATCAACCTGGCGCTACCCCGGATCCGTGACTTCCGTGGGATTAGCCCCAAAAGTTTTGATGGTCGTGGGAACTACACCCTAGGTCTGCGGGAACAGCTCATTTTCCCAGAGATTGACTACGACGGTATCGATCAAATTCGCGGCATGGACATCACGATTGTGACCACGGCCAATACCGACGAAGAAGGGCGAGCGCTACTCAAGGCATTGGGTATGCCATTCCGGGACAACTAACACAGGTTTATACGCGAAATTAGGACTATGGCTGCTAACGACACAATTGCGGATATGCTGACTCGCATTCGGAATGCGAACTTGGCGCGGCACCAAACCGTGAATATTCCCTCGACCCGGATGACTCGGAGTATTGCCAAGGTACTCAAGGAAGAAGGGTTTATCACTGATTACTCTGAGGCGACTGAGGACGATAGACCTCAGTTGGTGATTGCCCTGAAGTACAAAGGTAAAACCCGTCAGCCCATTATTCGCAACCTAACGCGTGTTAGCAAGCCTGGTCTGCGGGTGTATTCCAACCGGAAAGAACTGCCTCGGGTGCTGGGGGGCATCGGGATTGCAATCATTTCTACCTCCAGCGGCATCATGACCGACCGCGATGCCCGTCGCCAAGGGATTGGCGGTGAAGTGCTCTGCTACGTCTGGTAAACCAGCGGCGGTTTTGGGTTCGGGTCACAGGTTTTTGCCAAAGGCCCACTGTTATTGAGTGCTAAGGATTTAGGAGTATTGCATCATGTCACGTATTGGCAAACGGCCAATTCCTATTCCGGCTAAGGTGTCAATTACGATTGACGGTCGGGATGTTCAGGTCAAAGGGCCGAAGGGCGAGTTGTCTCGCACCCTGCCCACCGGGGTTACGGTGGTTCAAGAGGGCGACACGGTTTTGGTGAACCGCGTTGATGAGTCTCGGCTGGCGCGGGAGCGTCATGGTCTCTGCCGTACCTTGGTGGCCAATATGGTTGAAGGGGTGTCCAACGGCTACCAGAAGCGTCTGGAAATCCAGGGGATTGGGTACCGGGCTCAGGTGCAAGGTCGCAACCTGAATTTGAGCTTGGGCTACAGCCACCCGGTGGTGTTTGAGCCCCCCGCTGGCATTGAGTTCGCCGTTGAAAACAATACGAACGTGATCATCAGCGGCATTGACAAAGAACTGGTGGGGAACATCGCTGCCAGTATTCGGGCTAGTCGTCCCCCCGAACCCTACAAGGGTAAGGGTGTCCGCTATGCCGGGGAACAGGTTCGACGTAAGGC
>JALQST010000039.1:5998-13738 GCA_023264315.1 Nodosilinea sp. BSH.14 | reverse complement strand
TAGCCAGATCTCCATCAAATCCTTTTGACAAAGGCTCTGGAGAAAGTCAACATGCAATTTAGACGCACATCAGCTTACGTAAATTGCAGGATGAACTAACTGAAGCGGTCTCCAAGCAAATTTACCATCCTTATTGTTTAAAAACTTGTGATTGACATTTTCATAATCACAAGGGCGGGTTGTTTTTGTTTTGCCAGAAGCGTCCACATAGTTTCCATAGTAGCTAGATAGAGGCTTTTCTTGGGCACCTCGATTAATTGCCTTATCGCGAATCCGAAGGAGCTAAAACCATTGGAATCTCGTGACTGTTCTCAATAAGATTTGTATTTTTCGAGGTGCCCAAAGGGTCAGGAGACCTACCCCTACATAGAACCAATGCTGTAGGGGTGCGGTTTTCGCTCCCGACACAGTATCCTTTGTCAGTCATCCAGGGGCGATAGGAATAGAAAATCGAGGGTTGTCCTTGGAACCACGATTACTGGCTAGCTTGCATCCCTAATTTCGATGACGGCTTAGGCCTTGGATTTGGGTAGCATAGGAGTATAGGGTCTTCGCTCGTTGGCCTAGATTGAGCTCAAGGTAGCCTTTTGCATAGGCATAACTACTATGGGTCTTCTGTCTAGATCGGGCTTAGATTCCGCCGATTGGTCGGCGTCACGGTGTGAACAAACTCTCTGAGGTCAGGCTTTGAGCCCCACGGGATGAGCTTGTTAGTGTTCCCTGCTGTGTCTTTGATGGATGGTGAATTAATTTAAGTTAGGGGGTAATCCAATGCGCGTTTATCTCAGTCCTGCCTTGCAACAACTCATGTCTACGGTGCTGCTTTGCCTCGCCCTGGGTACCTTTGGCTGGGTGGCTTGGACGGCAGTCGATACCTGGAGCAATGACCCAACGTTGGAGCAAATACAACAGATTCGTAAGACTCTGTAGCCTGAGGTTGTTGCATCGCAATGGATGCCAGTTTCCAACCATGGAGGCGTAATTCCCATAGAATTGTGCCTCTGTTCTTTGCGTCTATTTGGGGTCTGTTTTCTGCGTGGGTAAACGGATTGATGGGCAGATGCTAAACCGGCTCTAGGGCAAAGAAATCGGAGAAGATTTTGTCACCCACGTCATTGAGGCGAATTTGTAGGCTATCGAGAAACTCGTGCAGCCCCTGCTGAATGATTTCGTCGATGGTGAGGTAGTCCAGTTCTGATCGGAGCCGACCGAGGGTGCGATCACTATCGGTGCGCCAGGTGCCGGGGGTGGTGCCGGAAATTTTGTGTAGTGATCGCTCGGCTTCGAGCAGGCAAAATAGAATCGAACGGGGAAATTCGCGGTTCAAAATCAAAAATTCTGTGACGCTCCGGGGGGTGATGCGGTACTGCCGCTTCCGGTACATTTCGTAGGCGCTGGCAGATTTGAGGAGGGCAATCCATTGCAGGTCGTCGAGGGAGGATCCCACATCGGTGACGGCGGGCAGCAGGATGTAGTACTTCACATCGAGGATGCGTCCGGTTTTGTCGGCCCGCTCCAGGAGACGGCCCAATTGGCCAAAGTGCCAGCCTTCGTTGTGGGTCATGGTGGCATCCATCACCCCGGCGAACAGGTGACTGGCCATTTTTACCTCTGGGAAAAATCGGTGCAGTTCCGACAATGACCCCACATCGGCAGCCTCGTTGACCATCAGGTAAAAATCGTTCACCTGCTCCCACATTTCCGAGGAAATCACCTCCCGCACCGAGCGGGCATTTTCCCGAGCCGAACGCAGGCAGGAAATGATGGAGTTGGGATAGTCCCGGTCAAAGGTGAGAAATTTGAGAATATTTTCCGCCGTTGCTTCACCATAGCGCTGTTGAAAAAACGCCTGATCGCCCGTGGTGATGACAATCGGCTCCCACTGCTGATCCATACCCATGGGTGCATCCAGTAGCAAATTCAGGTTGACATCCACAAAGCGGGCCACATTTTCCGCCCGCTCCACATAGCGGTTCATCCAGTAGATTGAATTGGCAACTCGGCTCAGCATGGGCAGCAGCAACTAGAACACAGCGGCATATTCACGTTGGGGCTGGGCTTGGCCGCCCCCTCAGCCTTCAGTATAGGGGCAGAGCGAGGGCTCGCAATAGGGGATTGTCTACGTCCCTAGCCTTCCTCCTCGCCCCCCTGGTGAGCGGTTTTGACCCATCGTAGGCGCTTGGGCCGCACGGAGAGACGTAGGGCCATGGTGGAAATCACCAGCAGCCAGTGCAGCATGTAGAGGTTGCCCCAGAGGGTGAGCAGGGCGCTAGCCCAGTGGGGTTGGCGCTGGGTACGACGTAGCCCACAGTACATGCCCACCAGGGAGAGGCTGAGGGCAAGGCCAGACACCGGCAGGAATACGGGGAGCCGGTGGCGCAGCAGGGCCATGGCAAAGTCGGGCAGGGCAACGGTGGGCAGACCGTACTGAATGAGCCAGAAGGCGGCCATGTCTAAGGTTTTACCCGGAGTGAGGCGACTATTGGCAATAAAGCGCCAATAGTCGAGGTAGCGCTGGTAGCCCCCCTCCGCCCAGCGGTTGCGCTGGTGCCAGAGCGCCACTGACCGCTCTACCCCTTCTTCCTCCACAGCGGGGTGAAGCAGAAAATCCACATCCCAGCCGCTAAAGTGTAGGCGCAGGGTGAGGTCGAGGTCGTCGGTGATGGTTTCCTCGTTCCAGCCGCCGCACTGAATGAGAGCGTTGCGTCGGACAAATTGGCCGTTGCCCCGCAGTTCACCAATGCCGCCGAGGGCAATGCGCTGCTGCTGAAAGTAGGTATCGAGGGCCATTTCGGCCTGTTGCCCCCGGGTGAGCCAGTTCTTAGCCCGGTTCACAATCGCCTTCTGCATCTGCACGGCCCCCACCCGTTCTGCTTCAAACATGGGAACAATGTGGCGTAGGAGATCCTTCGGCACTTGGGCATCGGCATCGAACACGCCAATGATCTCGCCTTGGGTGTCGGGCCAAACTTGGTTTAAGGCCCCAGACTTGCCCCCGGTGGCGTTGGCTCCCCGGTGCAGCACCCGCAGTTGGGGGTAGCGCTGGCGGAGTTCCTGCAAGCGCTGGGCGGTGCCGTCGGTGCTGTGGTCGTCAATGATCCAAACCTCATAGCGGTCGCTGGGATAGTCCAAATGACAGAGGGCCGTCACCAACCGTTGAATCACGGCTTCTTCATTTTTGGCCGCCGCCAGCAGGGATACGTAGGGCCAAGCCTCAGCCAGGGCACTGGCGGTGGCCTCCGCGTTGGCAGGGAAATCCTCCACCGTGGGTGACGGCAGCGGCGTTGGCCCCACCCGAGGACGGGCCAGCAACACCCGGAGGGCATGGGTAGACAACACGGCCATCAGCCCCAGGATCACCCAACTGCCCCAGGACAGCAGATGGAGTGCCACCGTCGTGCCCCAGAGCAGGAAGAGGGTAAACGCCGCCTTACGACGACGTCCTGCATAACCCGGAAAGTCTTCAATATCGAGGGTGATAAGGGGTTGAAACACAGATTTGGGGGAGTCAATCATGAACGACGGAGAGGGACAGGCAGCCCCGGGACGACGCGGCCCCCAAAGGAGCGACACAACCCTGCCACCAAGATCAAGGATGGGGAAGGCACGGGATCAGCGCTACCGGTTGATAGTTGCTGAGGATTTACCTCTCACCCCGGGCCTAGAATACGAGTGAACGTTACCTATGTTGAACGCGAGTGAACGTTACCTATGTTTACAGTGACCTAGCCCTATCATCGCTGATTTTGAAGAAAAAATAGGGCGTTGCCCGATCAAGCCTAGGGGAATCCTCTCGCGGCCACAGTTTACCGAGCAGCGGGTTGTCGTTTCTCGATGACCGCCATTTTTCCCATCCGCCATGGTTCGTCTTGGTCAGTTCGCGGTACCCTGACCTGTAGACCCTCGGAGACCCTCGGCATTCACCCTGGGGTACGGCCCTAGGCCCCATCGTTACGTCCGCTTAGCCACCCTTTAAGGCCCAGACCCATGCGATTGACATTTGAGGATATTCAACCCGCTGGTAAGCAAGATGTTGGCGTGTACCTGCCCTACTACCAAGGGAACAAGCGTGCCGCCCTACCCTACGCCATTTCCCTATACAAACAGGGCAACCTGGAGGGAGAACGCCACATTGAGGGAGGCGAAAGCATTTCGTTTATTGCCACCTGGAACGTCTCAATGTTGCCCGCTGACCTCACCCGGTGTCGGATGCAGTTTGATGGTGATGCCGATCTGAGCTACGAAATCGTGATGGCCACCTTCGAGTTTGTGGACTTTTTGTTTGATGTGATTGTGGCCCTGCGCAACAAGCGCCCCCCAGATTTTTCTAAGGCCTTTTATCGCAAGCTGCTGCGGGCGGAGGACTAACCCTGTCCTGGTACCCAGCGGTAGGGAAATGTCCGCTGGGCCGTGTTTCCGTGAGCCTGGGTGCGTCCCAGAGGCTTGGCCTTGCCTCAGCCCCATGACCCTGGCTATGGTGAAAGACCGAGTTTGGTCTACTCTATAAAGACTAGGCGGTTTCCCATGTTTAAGGAGTGATGGCGTGCCCAGTTCAAAGCATTTACTGATTGGATCGACCGAGCCCTATAGCGGCAAGTCGGCAGCCATCCTGGGGATCGGGCTACACCTTCAGGCCATGGGGGTGGATATTGCCTTTGGCAAGCCCCTCGGCAGCGCCTACAACGAGGCTGCCCTCGACCCCGACCTCGACTTCATTATCGAAACACTGAAACTGCCCGCCAATCGTTACTATCCTCCGGTGGCCTCCCTCACCCCGGCTACCGTCGATGAACGCCTTACCCGAGGCGGCGCGGCTGACTACAGCCTGATGGCCTACGGTGAAAGCCAGGGCGAAACCCTGCTGCTGCTAGAAGGCCCTGGCAACCTAACCGAGGGCACTCTCCTCAACCTTTCCCTGCCCGCCATGGCCTATGCCCTGAAGGCCCCGGTGCTGCTGGTCACGCGCTACGATTCCCAACTGTTGGTGGATCGACTACTGGCCGCCAAGGCGCAACTGGGCCATCACCTCGTGGGGGTCATCCTCAACGACGTGCCCGACGACGACCTAGAGACCGCCCAACAGGTGACCAAACCCTTCCTAGAACGGCTAGCCATTCCGGTGCTGGCGCTGTTCCCCCGATCCCCCATCATGCGCAGCATCACCGTCGGGGAAATTGTGGAACGGCTGCACGCCGAAATTCTCTGCTGCCCCGACCGCATGGAGCTGATGGTCGAAACCCTCACGATTGGGGCCATGAACGTCAATTCTGCCCTGCGCTACTTCCGCAAGGGCCTCAACATGGCCGTGGTCACGGGGGGAGACCGCACCGACATTCACTTTGCCGCACTGGAAACCTCAACGCAGTGCCTGGTGCTCACGGGGCAAATTCCCCCCACCCCCACCATCCTCGAACGAGCCACCGATCTGGAAATTCCCATCCTAGCGGTGGACTCCGACACCCTCTCCACCGTAGAGCGCATCGATGAACTGTTTGGCCAGGTGCGGCTACATCAGTCCGTTAAGGTGCAGTGTGTGCAGGATTTGGTGTCCACCCACCTCGATATGGATCGCCTCCTGAGTCTGATTGGCCTAAAATTGCCTGTATCGGCGGGATAATCGGCCCATTGGGCTGGGGTGATTGCCCAATCCCCCCCGTGGGTTTACCCAGGGCAAGCGGGGGTCTGATACAATGAAGCCCGTCTTCCCCTATTTTCCTAATCGGTGTAGCCGTTGAGTCAGTCCATCGAAGTTTCCAAAGTCGATACCTTTCTCCAGGAACTGGCCGCTATTCAACAGTCCGGTTCTAAACGCGTGGCCATTCTGGGGTCTCGCCACGTGCCGATCACCCATCAGCAATTGATCGAGCTGATGACCTATGCGCTGGTGCTGGGGGGCAACCGTGTGATTACCTCCGGCGCGACGGGCACCAACTCGGCGGCCATTCGGGGGGCGATGAAGGCCGATCCTAACCTGCTGACGGTGATTTTGCCCCAAAGCCTGGAGCGCCAGCCCCGGGAGTCGAGAGAACAATTGGAGGATGTAATGCACCTGGTGGAAAACCCCTCCAACGATGTCCTGTCCTTGGCGGAGGCTAGTTCCATCTGCAACCAGGAAATTATTTCCCGCTGCCAGCAGCTCATTTGCTTTGCCTTCCACGACAGCCACACCCTGCTGCGCACCTGCCAAGACGCCGAAGACCAGCGCAAAATCGTCACACTCTTTTACTTCGATTAGGGTTTACTTCGATTAGGCAATCGCCATGGCCATGCCCGGTTTTCTCCTGCTCAGTATTGCCCTCGCGGCGGCATTAGTCTACGTGCCCTTTTTGGCCGTGGGCTATGGACGGCTCAAGGTGGGCTACGACCCATCGGCCCCCCGCGCCATGCTGGCCAAACTACCTCCCTATGCCCAGCGGGCCACCTGGGCTCACGAGAATGCCTTTGAATCGATGATTCTCTTTGCTCCGGCGGCGTTGATGGCCTACGTGACTGAGCAACAGTCTACGACGGCCTTGGCGGCGGCAGCGGTGTACTTGGTGGCCCGGGCGCTATACCCGGTGTTCTACATTGCCAATATACCGGCCCTACGCTCCCTCATGTTTGGGCTAGCCAATCTAGGCACCATTACCCTCTACGTCTTGAGTTGTCGCGCCGCCTTCCTGTAGGCTGGTGTTGACGGGCTGCATTTGCCCCGATTGTTTGTATTGGGAGACCCTCGACGATGGCCTCTACCTTTTCCTTTGACATTGTCAGCGACTTTGACCGCCAGGAACTGGTCAACGCCCTCGACCAAACCCGTCGCGATGTCACTAGCCGCTACGACCTCAAAGACAGCAAAACCAGCATCGAACTTAGCAACGATACCATCACCATCGAAACCACCAGCCAAATGAGTCTGGACTCGGTGAAAGAATTGATGCACCAAAAAGCCGCCAAGCGCGATCTGTCCCTCAAGATTTTTGACTATGGTGTGGTGGAATCCGCCAGCGGCAACCGGGTGCGCCAGCAAATTACCCTCAAAAAGGGCATGAGCCAAGACATCGCCAAGCAGGTGTCTAAACTGATTCGCGACAATCTCAAAAAAGTCACCGCCTCCATCCAGGGCGATGCCGTGCGGGTATCGGGTAAATCCAAGGATGACCTGCAACAGGCCATGCAGTTGGTGAAGCAGGAAGACTGGCCCGTGGCGCTGCAATTTACCAACTACCGCTAGATCGGGGGGCAGCGCTTCGACCCGTGACATCACCCCCTGGAGACCTCGCCTTCAGGGGGTGATGTCACGGGTCGATTCCTCTCTTGGTTAGCTGTCGCTAGACCGACCCAGCCGCAGCGGGAACGCCCTTGGCCGATTCATCATCCAAGCCCACCAATTTGGCGCTGAGATCCCACAGTTTGCGGGCTTTGGCGTCGTCCTGGGCTTCGTTGGAAACCTCCTGGGCAAAGGAATGGCGACCGGGCTTTTGGCGGTTGCCCCAACTCCAGTAAATGCCGGACTCGTTCAAATCGGGTTCGGCCACCACAGCGGCGACCCGTTCCCCGGCCAGTTGTTGGGTGACATAGCCGCCCGTGATGTTCTTTTGGAACCAGGGGAAGATCACCTGGAACGCCTTAAAGTGGTTGCGGAATAGGGGCGTATCGGCCACACAGCCCGGATAGAGGGAGCTGAAGGTGATCCCGGTTTCCTCGTGGTAGCGGCGGTGCAGTTCGCGCATGGTGAGCACGTTGCAGAGCTTGCTGTCT
>JALQST010000039.1:0-5983 GCA_023264315.1 Nodosilinea sp. BSH.14 | reverse complement strand
AATCGGCGCTTTGAACCCGGCCTCAAAGCCCTCTAGGTTGCCCAAATCCGGTGGGGCGGGGATGGGGATTTTGCCGCCCAGTTCCTTGGGATTGGCGGTGACGGTGCCGAGGATAATCAGGCGCTTGTCATCGGCGGGGGAGGCCTTCAGATCCGGCAGCATGAGGTTACAGAGCAGGAAGTGTCCTAGGTGGTTGGTGGCCACGCTGATTTCATAGCCATCTTCGCTGTAGATCGGCTCTTTTTCCAGGGGCAGATACACCGCCGCATTGCACACCAAGGATTCCAAGCTGCGGCCCGTGGCCCGAAAATCACTGACAAACTGGCGCACGCTGGCCAAAGAAGCCAAATCCAAATGAATGATGCTGTAGCTTCCGGCGGGCATCCCAATGGCCTTGGCAGCGGCCTGGGTCTTCTCCAGGTTGCGGCAGGCCATCACCACATGCCACCCCAACTCGGCCAACGCCTTGGCGGCATTCAGCCCCACCCCAGACGAGGCTCCAGTCACAATTACGGTTTTTTGCTGTTCCATAGCGGTTCTAAAGACGGCTGAAAGGCTTCTAGCTTTCCAGTCTTAAGGATTCTCCACGCAATACCGCTAACTCTTAACGTTTTTTGAAATGTTGTTACATCCGAAAACCTTTCTTGAAGGGGCTGGCCGCTGGAGGCGATCCGTGGGCATTGTCCCGATCACGGTCGGTTAAAGCCCAGGTAGCCCCGGGGGGTAATCAGCCAATCCTGATGCTGGCGGGTGCTGGCGTTGCCAATGAGCACCACCGTCATCATGTCGATGGGGGCGCTGAGCAGATTGGCGAGGGGGACGAGGTGAACCTCCTGATCGGGGCGATAGACGGATTTCACGACGGCCACCGGGGTTTCTGGGGAACGATGGGCCATGAGAATCCGGTGGGCAGTTTCGATCTGGTGGGTGCGCGTTTTGGATTTGGGATTGTAGAGGGCGATAACGAAATCCGCCTGGGCCGCTGCCTCTAGGCGTTTCACAATCATCTCCCAGGGGGTGAGCAGGTCGCTGAGGCTGATGGCGCAAAAGTCGTGCATCAGCGGGGCTCCCACCTGGGCGGCGGCGGCTTGCAGTGCCGAAATGCCGGGAAAGACCTCCACAGCAGGGGTTTTGCCGTCCCAGCCGGTGGCCTGGAGTTGCTCCAAAACCAGCCCCGCCATGCCGTAGATGCCGCAATCTCCCGAGGACACCACCACCACCGATAGCCCCCACCGCGCCAGGTCAATGGCCCGCTCGGCCCGCTGCCGTTCCTGGGTGATGGGCCAGGGTTCTACGATTTGGCCGGGACGACAAAGGGCGCGAATTTGGTCAATATACAGCCCATAGCCAATCACCGCATCCGCCCGCACGATGGCTTGTTTGGCCGCTGGCGTCATGTGGTCGAGCCGACCGGGGCCAATGCCCACCAGCACCCCAGCAGCTCCGGCTTTCATCAGGTTGAGGGCCACCTCGTAGGTGACGCAGTTGCCTAGGATTACGGGCCTGGGCATGGATTGGCAGAACGCCACCAAGTCCAACGGCGCGATGGATTCGGGGGAGAGGTGGGCCGTGGACACCACCGTGGCCTGCACGAAGACCAGATCGGCTCCGGCGGCGGCGATGGTTTGGCCAAAGCGGGCCGCTCCGGCGGGGGTAACGCTCACCGCTGCGATGCCGCCCCCGGACTTGATTTCCTGAATCCGCTGGGTGATCAGTTCCGGCTTGGTCGGCTCGGCGTAGAGGCTCTGCATCAGGCCCACAAACTCATCCTTGCCCACGGAGGCAATCTTATCGAGGATGGGGTTGGGGTCGGCGTAGCGGGTTTGGATGCCCTCCAGGTTTAGCACCCCCAAGGCACCTAATTGCGACAGGCGAATGGCCATGGTCACATCCACCACCCCGTCCATGGCGCTGGCGATGATGGGGATTTCGCGTTCAATGCCGCCAATTTGCCAGTGGGTATCCGCCAGGGAAGGATCCAGGGTTCTAGGGCCGGGCACGAGGGCGATTTCGTCAATGCCGTAGGCCCTACGAACGGTTTTGCCACGACCAAGTTGCATAGTCCTATCCTTTAAAAGTCATTAAGCTAGCCTAGCAAAAAAGACTTCCCCCCGCTAAAGAAATTCTCTTTAGGTAGCCTTATTCCAAGGGGACAATAATAGGATTGAATGGATCAGCCCCGTATCCCCCTAGTCGCTGTTGGACGGTAGCCTGTGAATCTGTCATCGCTGAGCTTTTTTCGCAAAATGCGCTCCCCCACCCGGCAGTTTGCGGTGATTGGGCTAGGGCGCTTTGGTCGGGCCGTTTGCACGACGCTGAACAGCCTAGGGTACGAGGTTTTAGCCGCCGATTCCGACGAACGCTGCGTGAGCCAAGCCCTCACCGATCAGATTGCCGCCCACGCGGTGCAGTTGGACACCACTCAGCCCACGGCTCTAAAGGAGTCAGGGCTCACCGAGTTTGATACGGTGATCGTCGCCATTGGCAACTACGTTGAAGAAAGCATCATCACCACCCTCAACCTGAAGGAAGCGGGGGTGAAAAATGTGGTGGCCAAGGCGTCGTCGGAGATCCACGGCAAGCTGCTGGATCGGGTGGGGGCGGATCATGTGGTGTTCCCAGAGCACGAGATGGGTTGTGAACTGGCCCGATCTCTCACCACGCCGGGAATTTTGGATCGCTTCGAGATCGATCCCGACCACAGCATCGCCGAAATCATTGTGCCCCAAGCCTTTGATCAAAAAACCATCATTGATCTCGACCTCCGCAACCGCTACGAACTCACCCTGCTGGCGGTGAGCCAAGACCAACAGCCTGACAAGTTTGAAATCAACCCCAGCCCCGTGACGCGGCTGAAGGCGGGTGGGCTGATGGTGGTGATTGGCAGCAACAAAGGGCTGGAGCGGCTGCCCGTTTAGACACGAGACAGAACCATGCGGGTGATTGGACTGATTAGCGGCACCTCCGTCGATGGCATTGATGTGGCCCTCACGGAGATTGAGGGCGAGGGCTACGATCTGCGGGTGGATCTCCTCGACGGTTGCACGGTGCCCTATCCCGACGACCTGCGGCAGCGGATTCTAGCAGTTTGCGCCGGACAGCCCATCACCCTAGCGGCGTTGGCGGACTTAGACGAAGCTATTGCTCACCAGTTTGCCCAGGCAGCTCAGCGGGTGATTGACCAATCTGGCCCGGTGGATTTGGTCGCTTCCCACGGCCAAACGGTGTTTCATCGCCCGATCCAGGGGGATCAGTTGGCCTATAGTGTGCAACTGGGGCGGGGAGCCAGTATGGCGCGGCGGCTGGGGGTGCCTACGGTCAGCAATTTCCGGCGGGCCGACATCGAAGCCGGAGGGGAGGGTGCCCCCCTGGTACCCATTGTAGACTTGTGTTTGCTCAGCCATCCCCAGCAGCGTCGCTGTGTGCAGAATATCGGTGGCATCGGCAATGTTACCTACCTGCCCACCTGGGATCGGTCGCAAACCCCGCAGCCCCCGGCCATTTTGGGTTGGGACACCGGCCCCGGAAATTCCCTCATTGACATCGCCATCACGACCCTGTCCGAGGGCACCCTCACCTACGACGCCGATGGAGCCTGGGCCGCCCAGGGCACCCCCTGCCAGGATCTGATCCACGACTGGCTGCAAAACCCCTACCTGCACCAGCCGCCGCCCAAATCCACCGGGAGGGAACTCTTCGGCTGGGACTATTTTCAGCGGTGCTATGCCGACGCCCAGCGACAAGGCCTGAGCCCCACGGACATCGTCGCCACCCTGACCCAGTTCACAGCCGCCACCATTGCCCAGTCCTACCGATCCTTCTTGCCCGCCCTGCCCGATGCCATCCTGGTGGGCGGCGGCGGCTGTCGCAATCCGATGCTGATGGCCTATCTGCAAGCCGAGTTTCCAGAGATACCTGTGACCCCCACCGACAAGGCTGGAGTGCCTGCTGGCGACAAGGAAGCTCTGGCCTTTGCGGTGCTAGGCTACTGGCGTTGGCAGGAGTTCCCGGGCAATCTGCCAGCGGTCACAGGCGCTGGCACCACCACCCTGCTGGGCGAATGCCATCGGCCCTAGGGCGTCCGCAACTTCTCCTTCCAGTGCTCCTAATTCGCCCAGCCGAGGGTCACAGGCCTAACAATGAGGACGTATCCTGGATAGAAAGGGGCAGATCACGGGTCACACGATCCACTGATGGGCTGGGCATCTTCAAGGGTGCGACTATCCAGCACCCCTAAGGTTTACGGTTTGGGGGGCAATCAGTGGTTCACAGTTTTTTGGTTGAACCAGGGCGCTGGACGTTACAAGGAAGCTGGCTAGAGCGGGATCGTCTGCCCACCCCAGTCAAAGGCAAAATTTTGATTGCCTGGAGCCGGGATGACTGGTTCACCATGGTGATGAAGCTGGTGATGCCCGAGGCCCATCCCCCCGAAATGGCTCTCCAGTATCGCGGACGGCTGGCCAGTGGCGAGTGCCAGTATACCTTTGTTCTCCAGCACAGTCTCCTGGGTCGGGTGGAAGGGGAAGGCTGGGTGGCCCCAGATTCCATCATTCAGCGGTATTGGGCCTTGGGCGATCACCAGCGTCGCACCGGGTTTGAAACGCTCCACCGTCTGGATGATGGCCGCTATCACCTCTCTAGCGGCATCATGACCGGCCACTATCTCACCAGCGCCATGGAAGCCACGCTGCAACCCCAGGCCCCTCCTGTCGCCAGTGGTTGATGTGTTGCGCCGCTCACCTAGGTCCTGTGGATAACCAACTCAACGGAGAACAGCGACCCTAGCGACCTCTGTAGCAAACAAAAGGCCGACCCTAGGATGGCCTGTGTCAACGATGGATACTAGTTGAAGTCTTGTGGGTAAACTCGATATTCCTGCCGGAAAGCGGGCATATTAATAGAGTGAGTATGTGAAGATTACATTCACTTTTATCAAGGATCGGTAAAGATTATGTCCCATCCCATGGCCTATCCTGATCAAGATCACGACAGATGAGGGATGCATTCAGTGATTCTACGGTTAGCCGCTTCCACGGTAGGCCGCTGGCTTGGATATCCGTTGGCCAGGGTGATCTGTTCCTGGGATGTGGCGGAGGCAATGGCGGCAAGGCCAAGGGGCGTGGCGGCGGGAATCGAATTGATAAAGCCTAACTGTGATGATGTATGGCTGACTCCAACATAGGTACCAAATTGGCCAATCGCTACGAGCTGATTGAACCCCTGGGGCAAGGATCCATGGGACGGGTTTATTTGGCTGAAGATGTGCTGCTGGGCAATGTGCGGGTGGCAGTCAAGTTTTTGTCGCAGACGATGATGAACGACAAAATGCGGGAGCGCTTCATGCAGGAAGCGATGACCTGCGCCCAGCTTGGCCAAAAAAGCATCCATGTGGTGCGCGTGACCGACTATGGCGTCAACGAAGAGGGGATTCCCTTCTACGTGATGGAATACCTCCAGGGTCAAAGTCTGAGCCAACTGATCAACCTTCAGCCCCTGCCCATTCCGCGCTTTCTCGGGCTAATTCGCCAGATTTGCCTAGGGCTTCAGGCTGCCCACGATGGCATTATGGTAAAAAAACAGGCTCGTCCGGTGCCCATCATCCACCGCGACATCAAGCCCAGTAATATCATGATTGTCCATGATCCCACCCTGGGGGAGTTGGCCAAGATTCTCGACTTTGGTATTGCCAAGCTCATGCAGGCGGGAGGGGATCAGACCAACTGTTTCATGGGCACCCTAGCCTATGCCTCGCCGGAACAGATGGACGGCCAGGAACTCGATGGCCGCTCGGATATCTACAGCCTCGGCATCATGATGTTTCAGATGCTGACCGGCAATTTGCCCCTGCGGGCCAGCAATCATACCTTCGGCGGGTGGTACAAGGTTCACCAAAGCGAAACCCCCAAGCGCATTGAGGAAGTGGCCAGCCAGATTAAGGTGCCTCGGCTGCTGGAAGATTTGATCATGCGCTGCATTGCCAAGC
>JALQST010000399.1 GCA_023264315.1 Nodosilinea sp. BSH.14 | reverse complement strand
TAGGAGTCCATGCCCATCCAAAAGGTGGTGTAGAAGGGGATGACGCTGGCGGTCATTTGCAGGGCCAACCACGCGAAGAGATAGATTCCCACCACAAACAAAAAAGCCCGGTTGCTGAGGGCGATTTTGATCTGCTGGAGGAAGGGCAGGTTTTCGGCGGCGTTGGGGTCGGTGGCGGGTTGGAGGGCGTTGCGTTCCACGGCATAGGGATAGGTGCCCACCACGCACCACAGCAACGGCAGCACCGATAGCACACTGCACACCGCCGCTAACACCAGATACTGCTGGCGCGAATCCTGAATCAGGTTGGAAACCACGAGGCCCAGGGCCAGGGCGGAAATCGCCCCGGTGAGCGATGATCCGAGGCGAAAGGCGGTGAGTTCCGTGCGTTCGTCGTAGTTTTTGCTGAGTTCTGCGGTGAGGGTGGTGTAGGGCAGGTTCACCACGGTATAAAACACCTGGAACAGCAGGGACATGATCACGTAGTACCAAAACCGCGCCCCTTCGCTTTGAAATCCCGGCACAATCCAGGTGAGGAAAAACGTCAGGCCAAAGGGCAGGGCTCCCAGGGCAATCCAGGGATAGCGGCGGCCCCAACGGCTGCGGGTATTGTCGCTGAGGTAGCCAATCAGCGGATCGTTGACGGCGTCCCACACCCGGCCAATGGCCAACACCGACCCCGCCGCCACTGGGCTCAGCCCCGCCGTGGTGGTAAGGAAAATTAGAAACGAGAAGGCCAGCAGATTAGCGGTCATCCCAGGGCCAATGTCTCCGGCCCCAAAGGCGAGTTTCCCCGCTAGGGAAAACGGGCGGGGTGGTTGAGGGGTAGACATGGGATCGGGGGGGAAGGAATCCATAGCGTCATGCTCAATGGGGGCGTGAATGGGGATACACAGAGTCTTAGTAGATCACAAACGCGCTCTTTGACCACGATCCAGCCCTCACCCTAAATCCCTCTCCCAATTTGGGAGAGGGACTTTGAAGCACTTCAGGCTCCCCTCTCCCCCCTGGGAGAGGGGCTGGGGGTGAGGGCCAGGGGGACTTTGCAATCTACTGAGTCTGATCAAGATAGCGCCCTCAGTGTATTATTTCCCCATTGTTTCGTGGTCGCTTTGTCAGCCAAATTGACAACCGCTCCCTAGGACGGCTGTGCGTGGCCCTGCCAACGTGGATCCGAAGCATCCCACAACCCGCCGACCTTTCCAGATTCCCTACCACAACGGCCATGGCTGACTTTTACGTAAGTTGGGACGATTACCATCGCGACATTGAAAAGCTCGCCGTCCAAATCTATGAATCAGGCTGGGACTTTAACCAAATTGTCTGCCTCGCCAAGGGTGGGCTGCGGGTCGGCGATACCCTCTGCCGTGTGTTTGATACGCCCCTCGCCATCCTCTCCACCTCCTCCTATGGCGGCAGTGATGGCCGCACGAGGGGCAACATTACCTTCTCCCGCGACCTCAGTATGACCACCGTTGGTCTGGGTAATCGGGTGCTGGTGGTGGATGATTTGGTAGACTCGGGGCACAGCATGGAGCGATCGCTGGTGTGGCTGAAATCTAAATACGGCTTTTACATCGAAGAAATGCGGACGGCCGTACTGTGGTACAAGGCGGTCTCCTTCTTCAAGCCAGACTATTACGTGGAATTTTTACCCGATAATCCCTGGATTCATCAGCCCTTTGAACGTTATGAAAGGATGACCCCAGAGGATTTAGTGGCCAGCTACGCCAACCCCATCGAAGCCGGAGACGCGTAAGGACTCGCGCAAAGGAATGGGGCGGGACTGGGCAGAACGGAAGCCTACGGTCGATTGAGGGCAAATTGAGCGGGCAGGGTCACCGTAAAGCAGGTGCTGTGAGCCGTGCTCATGACCGTGACGTCGCCGCCGAGGTGGCGAGAGAGTTTGCGCACGAGGGCCAGCCCTAGCCCAGTACCGCCCTGCTTCCAGGGGTCGGTGCTGAGCACCCGGTAGAACTGGTCGAAAATGTGGCTGAGTTCGGCCTCCGGAATGGAAACCCCCGTGTTGACGATCACAAACTGCACCTGGCTTTGCGGCGCGTCGGACACGGGTTCCACCCGGATCTGGATGTGTTCGCCTGGAGGCGTATACTTGCAGGCATTGGTCAGCAGCTCGGCCAGGATGCGCTCCAAGCTGGCTAGGTCGGTGTGTACCACGGGCAGGGTGGGGGCGGTGCTGAGGGTCAGGGTTTGGTCGCGGCTTTTGGCGCGGGTGATAAAGCTCTCCACCCAGTTGGGGAGCCAGGTTTTGAGGACAATGGATTCCGTTTGGATGGGATGATTGCCCCCATCAAGGCGCTGGAGGTCTAGCAGGTCGTTAATGAGGCTAATTTCCCGTTCGCATTCCTCTTGCAGAATGTGGTAGTAGCGGGCGATGCGGGTTTGTTCAGCCTTGGGTTTGTGGAGTTCCTCCGCTAGGTTGCACTCTTGGGTGAGGGTGGCCCCCAGCAGTTGCAGCGCCACCCGCATACTGGTCACGGGGGTGCGCAGTTCGTGGGACACGGTGCTGAGAAAATCATCCTTCAGGGTGTTGATCCGCTCCAACTCCGCCACCTGAGACTGGGCCGCTTCGTACAGCCGCGCCTGACGAATGGCGATGGCGCACTGGTTGGTCACCTGCTGCACCAGGCGAATTTCAATGT
>JALQST010000398.1 GCA_023264315.1 Nodosilinea sp. BSH.14 | reverse complement strand
TTAAATTTGCTTCCTCCGGCTCTAGGTAGGATTTTCCATCGCTATCCTTCTGAGCCTTAATGTTTAAATGCTTCAAAACCCCTAACGGGCTCCGGTGGCAAACACCCGACCAATCACCTCCTCCACGGGGGGATCGCTGATGGTCAAATCTTGCACCTGGAAATCCGTGAGTAACCGGCTGACGATGGCTGTGAGGGCTTCGCGACGAACGATGAGGCTGGCGGTACAGCCTTCCAAGGATTCCAGTTCGCCGTAATTGGCCAGTTGATTTGCATCACACGGGTCGGCTAGTTCCACGGTGACTTCGCGGTAGGGGGCAAAGCGGTTCAGCAGCCCGTCGAGGTCGCCATCGTAGATCAACTGGCCCTGGTGAATCAGCAGCACCCGACGACAGAGGGCGGTAATATCGGCCATGTAGTGGCTGGTGAGCAAAATGGTGGCCTGGTAGCGCTGGTTATAGTCGCGCAGAAAGTCCCGAACGGCGACTTGGGCATTCACATCCAGGCCCAGGGTGGGCTCGTCCAAAAACAACACCTGGGGCCGATGGAGCAACGCCGCCAGCATTTCCGCCTTCATCCGCTCCCCGAGGGAAAGCTTGCGCACGGGCTGGGAGAGCTTGCTGCCGAGATCCAGCATTTCGCTGAGTTCGTTTACCCGTTCCCGAAACACCGCATCGGACAGACCATAAATCGCAGCGTTGATGCGGAGGGAATCCAGGGCGGGCAAATCCCACAACAACTGCTGCTTCTGCCCCATGACCAGGGTAATGGTCTTTAAAAAATCCGTTTTGCGCTGGAAGGGCTCATGCCCCGCCACCGTCACCTGGCCGCTGGAGGGATGGATTAGCCCCGTCAGCATTTTCAGGGTCGTGGTTTTTCCAGCCCCGTTTGGCCCCAAAAAGCCCACCACTTCCCCCGGCTCAATGGTGAAGGACACCCCCTTCACCGCCTCCACCGTGCGATACTGCCGCCTAAGGAAATGGCGCAGGGTACCCCCCAACCCCGGTTCCTTCACGGCCACCTGATACCGCTTACCGAGCCCGTCTACCTGAATGAAACCCATAATCCCAGGGATGCCCCACCCACCAATCCGCCCTTCACTGTAGCGTTTAGGGCACACTCCTCACCATCGGGCGCGGAAACCGCGCCCCTACAGGATTTTGAGAACGTCACTCCCCCAAAGGGGTGAGGCTACAGTTGGCCGCAGTCGGCAATCACCACGGGCTGGGCAGTTTGGCCGCTGCGGCTGCCCACTCGCTCCATCGCCTGCACCACATCCATGCCTTCTACCACGCTGCCAAAGACGACGTGTTTGCCATCCAGCCAGGGGGTGGCCACGGTGGTGAGGAAGAACTGGGATCCGTTGGTGTTGGGGCCAGCGTTGGCCATGCTCAGCAGGCCGGGGCCAGTGTGCTTGAGGGTGAAGTTTTCATCGGCAAATTTTGCGCCATAGATGGACTCGCCCCCGGTGCCATTGCCCCGGGTGAAGTCTCCCCCCTGGCACATGAAGTCAGGGATGATGCGATGGAAGCTGGAACCCTTGAAATGCAATGCTTTGCCGGAGGTGCCCATGCCCTTTTCTCCGGTGCACAAGGCCCGGAAATTTTCGGCGGTTTTGGGCGCAACATCGGCCCGCAATTCCATCACAATGCGGCCAGCCGGGGCACCGCCAATGGTGATATCAAAAAAAACTTGGGGATTGCTAGAGTCTGTCATGGGTGGATTTCAAACAATGGGTTAAGCACAGGTGAATGGCGTCCGGCCTCGGAAAGCCCCTCCATCCCGAGGTGGGGCCAGGGGGGCGGTGGGTTTTGCTGCCGCCGGAGGCCATTCCGCAAGACCCCTGTTATACCAAGTTCGGGGCCAAAAGGGCAAAGGGGCAGACCCGCTGGCCCTCCGATTGGGGGAGAGGTTTGCTACCATACCGAACATGTTTTTCCCAAATAGTGTAGCTATGACGACTCCCTTTCGTGTGGGTGTGGCGGGGCCGGTGGGCTCTGGCAAAACGGCCCTGGTAGATAGCCTGTGCAAGGCCCTGCGCGATCACTTTTCCATTGCCGTTGTCACCAACGATATCTATACCCAGGAAGACGCCCAGTTTTTAGTCCGCAGTCAGGCCCTCAGCCCCGACCGCATTGTGGGGGTAGAAACGGGGGGCTGCCCCCACACGGCTATCCGCGAAGATGCCTCCATGAACCTCGTGGCCATTGAAGACCTGGAGGCCCGCTTTGACCCCCTGGATTTGGTCTTTGTGGAAAGCGGTGGTGACAACCTGGCCAGCACCTTCAGCCCGGAGCTGGTGGATCTCACCCTCTACGTCATCGACGTGGCGGCGGGGGACAAAATTCCTCGCAAGGGCGGCCCCGGCATCACCAAGTCCGACTTTTTGGTGATCAACAAAATTGACCTTGCCCCTTTGGTGGGGGCCAGCCTAGAGATGATGGATCGCGACGCCCGCACCATGCGCGGCACCCGCCCCTTTGGCTTCACCAACCTCAAAACCCAGGACGGCCTCGATACCATCATCGCCTTTGTCCTAGATCACGCTGGTCTCATCCCCAATCCAGCTTAGTGGCCCCAGTATGAGCGGTCGCGAAAACCGTGCCCCTACGGTTTTCGGCTTGGGAGTCGGGAATTTCTGATTCGGATTAGGCCACAGTGTCGCCG
>JALQST010000397.1 GCA_023264315.1 Nodosilinea sp. BSH.14 | reverse complement strand
GGGCAATGCCCTCTATACGGCTGGGCGTTATGGTGAAGCCCTCGCTCGGTTTGAGGAATGTTTGGCGCTGCAATCAGACCGGCCCGAGCTTTGGACACTCCACGGTTTTTGCTTAACGGAGATCAAACGGTTTGAAGAGGCCCTCGACAGCTTTGATCGGGCGGTGGCCCTCGATTTGGAGCATTCCTTGGCATGGCATGGCAAGGGCCATGCGTTGGCTAGGCTCAGCCGGTTCGAGGAGGCTGTCCTACATCTGCGGGAAGCCCTGCGCATTAACCCCAACGACAGCAAAGCTTGGTATAACCTCGGCACCGCCCAAAACCAACTGCGGCGGTATGATCAGGCCATCGCCAGCTTTGAGGAAAGCCTGAAGCTCAACCCCCACGATCATCGCGCCCGCTACAACCAAGGGGTGGCCCTATGTGGGTTGAATCGCCATGAGGAAGCCCTCGGCATTCTGCAACAAGCCCTTGATCTCAAGCCGGATGCCCACTACATCTGGAACCAGCGAGGCACAGCCCTCATTCAACTGGGCCGCTATGGGGAGGCCCAGGCATCCTTTAATGCGTCCCTTCAGCACCATGTCGATAACCCCAATGCCTGGTATGGCAAGGCCCGCGCCTACGCTATGGCAGATGATCTGGAGGGAACGCTGAAGAGTCTCTATCGCACCTTTGTGCTCAGCCCCTACGTTTATAGGGTGATGGTGCAAATTGACGCCCACTTTGATGGCCTGCGTGATGAGCCTCAATTTCAAAAACTGATTAACCAGTGATTCACCAGAGGTAGGCCAAATCACGCTGGGATGGGATACCTGGGGGCTGAGGACGAGGGGATCGACCCAGCGGGGACGGCGGGATTTGCCTGCCCCATCGCGTCCAATCGGGCTATCTACGATATCCTTGAGCAAACTTCTCCCGACTTCTGGGGTGCGGATTGTCCATGGATAAGCTGCCTAAGCCGTTATTGCCGAAGCTATTGCTCTTTATGCTGTCGCTGATTGGGGCCTTGGCCCTGGGGTCAGGGCTGGGTGAGGGTTGGCGAGGGGTGAGCCCCAGGGCTGCGGGGGCGATGGAGGTTCCCCGCCGTGAACTGGCGTGGTTAGCCCAGGCCCCGACGGCTGACCCGGCGACGGCTGAGCCTGGAGTGCCAGAGCCTGAAGTGCCAGAGCCCCTGGCGGCTGAGCCCGTCGCCAGCCTAGCGGTGCTGACCCTATCCCCCGATGGCCAGTACATGGTGCGCGGCACCGGTGCCGGAGCCCTGGAGTGGCTAGACGATCAAGGTCAGACGACCGGCCAAGTCCAGGCCCAAGCGCACCGAGGGGCGGTGGTGGCCGTGGTGATTAGCCGTGATGGCCAAACGGTCATTTCCACGGGGGCCGATGGCGTGTTGCGCCGCTGGGATCGCCAAGGCAATGCCCTCGGAGAAGCGACGCTGCGTCGGGGGCCGACCCTCGTGGCCCTGGCGCTCAGCCCCGATGGTCAACGGCTGCTGGCGGGGCGGGTCGATGGTCTGCTGGAACAGTGGGCGGTCGGCGCAGGAACCGCCCAGGGTGACCCGATTACCGCCCACGCAGCGGCCATTCAAGCCCTCGATTTCCTGGTGGGCGGCCAAAACTGGGTGACGGGTAGCCAGGACGGCAGTTTGGCCCTTTGGAATGTCGATGGCCGTTTGGCGCGACAAATCCCAGCAGCCCACGGGGGCGGTGTCACCGTGGTGGTGGGCAGCCCCGACGGCCAAACCCTAGCCTCCACCGGGGGCGACGGGACTTTGCGCTTTTGGGATCGCGTCACTTTCCAGCCCCAAGGGGAAACTCTAGCCGCCCACACCGCTCCCATCCGCGCCGCCGCCTATAGCCCCGATGGCCAGACCCTGGCTACCGCCGCTGCCGATGGCAGTTTGCGTCTGTGGAATGTGGACGGCACCAGCCGTTGGCCCAATCCGGTGATGCTGGACAGCGAGCCCAGTTTCTTGGCCTTTACACCAGCGGGCGACCTGGTGGTGGGCAGCATCGATGGCCAGGTAGAACGGCTCGGCCCCCAGGGAGACCAAGGGGCGAGCCCGCCTCCCCTCGATCCGCCGCCAGAAGCCCAGCCCAGCCCGTCGGACAGCCTGGATTTCCTGCAAAATCTGCCCCAAAATACCTGGTGGATTGTAGCGGCCATTCCGGCCCTGTTAATTGTTATTGGATCCTTAAGCGCTTGGCTCGGTGGTAGTCAGCGGCCAGCGGCGGAAGATGATCAAGATACCGAGGGACAAGACGTTGATCGGCAAGGGGTCGTTCCATCGGATTCGAATATCCCCTCTGTCGGTGCGGTGGCGAGTGTCTCGCCGCCGAAATCTGCTCGGGTTCCAGCGCCTTCCCCCGGCCTTGGGGCTGACGCAACCGCTGAGGCGAGCCCCCTCCCCCCCGAAGCCGAACTGCGTTGGGACTGGGCTGAAGCCACGGCCTCGGAGGTGGCACCATCACCGGCCAATCCGCCCATGCCTGGGGGGCAGGACATCGCGGCTCAACTGCCCCCCGAGGCCAATTTGGTGGCCACTGGGGAGACCGTACCCCGCCCACCCACCCACAAGCTGGAACAGGCGCGGGCAGATCTGGCGGCGGGGCGTCAACAGCTACGCGCCACCCAGTATGAAGCGGCGCTGCTTTGCTTTAACAGCGCCATCGAAGCCACGGAGGTAGAACGCCTCAAGGCTGAGGCACTGGGCACTCC
>JALQST010000396.1 GCA_023264315.1 Nodosilinea sp. BSH.14 | reverse complement strand
ATGACCTGACCTTTTTGATAAACCTTAAAAAGTAAGGTTATCTGTTCATCTTCAACAACTTTTTGTAGTCGTTCATAGCCTAATTTAAGGGGAACATCAATCTTACGGTGATCTAAAAATTCACCTCCCGGTAATGAGGGTAGGGTGATTCTCAAGATATCTTCGGGCTCTGGCAGAAGTTGAATGCCAAGCTCTAGCTCTCGTAGCGTGAGGGAGCTAGCATTATGCAGTTTGAAGTCTTGGATCAGAGAATCACCAAGATGTTCTAGCAGTAAGTAGTACTCAGGAAGACAACTAACCTGAAGCTGGAGAGGGGAAGATGTCATGGTGAGTGCCGGTTAGAGAACGCATAAAAGGATCGCATTCTTAAGATAAGAATGCGGGACTGATCGAGGCAATCTCCAGCCTCGCCCTGTTAACGAACGACCAACGGAACGACCATCCCACTGGCTTAAGGCGGATTAAAATCCTACTTGAAGACTCAGCAAGGCATATGCTTCCAGGATACCTAATACGGCGATAGAAAGCTAGGCTTAAAGTAATACATGATATACCAGTGAATCTACCTGTATCTTCGCTGGTGAACTGTGGATCGTTTATCGCCAGACCCATGCTGTGGGGGGCACCACTGCATCCGCATCAAGCGCGGTAGTTGCCTTGGGCTGGCGGGTTCATGGTTGGCGCCAACTGAAGCATGTTCACCTTCGGTGGGGAGAGGCGCTCTGTTGGCACAGCGTTAAGCTTCACAAAGATAATGTGCGGTGGCCCGGTGCATGTCGTCTTTGGCCGCAATACCGCCAGCTTTTTCGGATCCTACCCTCTGCTCGGGCTTGGGAGGTCATCCACGGGCAGGTAGCGTCAGGGTAAGGTAACAAAGTGTCTCAAATTCTTTCAAGATGCTTAATTTTTCGCTGATCCGTCATGAAATGAGTAGGGTCACAAGATGGTATGTTGGATCGGGTTAAGGCTGGTGGCAGACCAGTGGGCCGTGGGGGGGCAGTCTACCAGATTAGGTTGACTCTGCTGGAGTAACCTCCGTGCGTTGATTTTCCGTAGTTTCTGAGAACACCATGCTAAGTGCACTTGTGGCCTTGACGCTTTCACCGCTCTTTGCCCAGGTTCCCCAGACCGAAGTTCCGGATCCCCTGGCTGAAAGGGTGGCTTCAGCCCCCCCTGCTCAGGCGGGTTCCGCAGAGACGGTGATTCTCTCCCGCGATGGCGCCTATGCCGAGGTCATTCGACGGCAGGAGGTACGCCCTCTCCCCGGGGGCCTAGACAACACGCCGGTGTTTAACAGCAACAGTCCTGAGGTGGTTCAGCAGGAAGGGATTTTGCTGTCCACCTTTCCCCCGGAGGGCATGACCACCCCTGAGGCCCACCTGAACTATGTCTTCAACGGGCGCTTTGACATTTTTGCCCATCACATTGCTCGAGGGCTGAACCCCGATGACCGACGCACGCTCTTCATGGGGGTCGTCGTCTATAACCCGGGGAGCGAGCCCGTCACCGTCACCATTGACCAGGGAGTGAGCTACCTCAGCCAGGAAGCCCCCTTCCTGCAACTGCCGGATGTGCGCCTGAGCAGCAATGGAAACGTGTTTGCCGGCCCAGGAAGCCGGACGGCCACCGATATGCTACGCGGTGCAACCCAGCCCCACTGGCCTCGATCCGTCACCATTCCCCCCGGGCATGTTCACCTGCTGATGAATACGCCGATCCCTCTGCGCCAACTGACGGTGCCTGTCAACGGCAGTTATCCCCAAGGGGAACTGATTCCGAAGCCCCAGGTGCGTCCGGTGACGGTTGCCGCTGCATCAGCGCAAATTCTAGATGGCAACGGCGAAGTATTGCCGCCCCCGCCCCCCGTGGAGCGCCCCATCCCCAGCAATGGCCGCACCGCCATGATGTATTTGACCAGCAGCGGCCCTGTCCATGTGGCCAGCTTGGCCAAGTATGCCGACCGCACTGCCTCCGGGGATGAACGCGTACCCGCCCTCAGCGACTGGCTGCGGATTCTGAAGCGAGGGCGATTGGCGGGGCCACGAGATATCCCCCCCTCCGACCCCAGCACCTTCCGCAGCGGTCGTTTTTTCTATGGCCGGGTGGCCGGGGTAGCCAAGGGATCCGTTTGGCGAGGCACTCTCACAGACACCCCCGAAGCCGAAGTGCTGACGGTGCCCACCCCCGGCAGTTCGATCTCCTACGTCATTAGCTCCGTGGATCGGAATACCTTTGGCACCGGGCAAGTGCAAAGTGCCCCCATGGTGGCTCGATACCCCGATACTGCCTTCCGATCCCACGGTAACTATGGCGTACGCTATAGCCTCAATCTGCCCCTGCACAACAACACGGCCACGGCGCAAACCGTGACCGTCAAATTCCAAACGCCCATGCAGGACGATGCCCTCGTGGCGGGGTTGCGGTTTCGTCGTCCGCCCGAAAACCGCATTTTCTTCCGGGGCACCGTGCGCCTGCGGTTTAGAAACCAAATGGGCCTGGAACAAACCCACTACGTTCACCTAGTGCAGCGGCGGGGGCAGGAGGGCGAACCCCTCCTCCGGCTCACCCTGCCCCCAGGGACGCGCCGTGATCTGTCAGTCGATCTGATCTATCCTGCCGATGCGACGCCGCCCCAGGTGCTAACGCTGTTTAACGGTACCGCCAGCCCAATCTACGGAGCCAGCGACCCCACCCCCACCCCGGCCCTCAGTCAAGACTTCTAGGCGCTATGTTAGGGGCTG
>JALQST010000395.1 GCA_023264315.1 Nodosilinea sp. BSH.14 | reverse complement strand
AAGATGCGAATCACAACAGAAAACCATGCTAGACCTGACTGGGAAAAACGCCCTGGTAACGGGCATCGCCAACAACCGATCCATCGCCAGGGGCATCGCCCAGCAGCTCCACGCCGCCGGGGCCAACCTCGGTATCACCTATCTACCCGACGAAAAGGGCAAGATGGAGGGCAAGGTGAAGGACTTGGTGGATCCCCTCAACCCCAGTCTGTTTTTGCCTTGTAATGTGCAGGACGAAGCCCAGGTTTCCGAAGTTTTCAGCACCCTTGAAAAGGAATGGGGCAAACTGGACATTCTCATCCACTGCCTCGCCTTCGCCAACCGCGACGACCTCTCCGGCGACTTCAGCAACACCTCCAAAGAGGGCTACCAACTGGCCCTGGATGTTAGCGCCTACTCCCTCATCACCCTCGCCCGTGGGGCCAAACCCCTGATGACCGAGGGCGGTAGCATCGTCACCCTCAGCTATTTGGGCGGGGTGCGCGTGGTGCCCAACTACAACGTCATGGGCATCGCCAAAGCCGCCCTCGAAATGAACGTGCGCTACCTGGCGGCAGAACTCGGCCCTAATAACATCCGGGTGAACGGCATTTCCGCTGGCCCCATCCGCACCCTAGCCTCCTCCGCCGTGGGTGGGATCTTGGACATGATTCACCACGTCGAAGAAATCGCCCCCCTACGCCGCACCGTCACCCAAACCGAAGTGGGCAACACCGCCGCCTTCCTCTGTAGCGACCTCTCCAGCGGTCTCACCGGGCAAATCCTCTACGTCGATTCCGGCTACTGCATCATGGGTATGTAACCTATCGATACCCGGATGGTGGGCGGTGCCCACCATCCGGCGCACAGGTTTGCTATGGAGTGGTCTAAAATTAGGTCAAATTATTGATCCCCATAGCCCGGAAATTCATTTGTGAGTGATACTTTCTTCTGATAAGATCAGCTCACAGTGGTAGAAATACTTATCAATCTCAATTCAGACGTCACGGGCAAGGATCCTCAGCCATGGGGGACTCCGCGTCTATAGGCTGAATCGAGGGCTAGGGTCAGGAACTCCTGACTACCATAAGTAGCTAAACCTCTGCCGTGGAAGCCCTGAAGACTCTAGGCATCGTAACTCTATGGAGGGGCTTTGCCGTGGGCGATTGAGGGATTTACGCTTCACAAGCGCCACATTTTACGAGATATTTTTTGGGGTATTTCGTGGGGTCGTGGGGTGTTGCGGTGCGGTCAGCCTCGCTCACCTTGCTGAAATCGCATGACTTTAACAGGAGTTGTATAGAGGGAACCTATGATCAACAAGCCAGACAAAGTAGTTCTCATTGGCGTTGCGGGCGACTCTGGGTGTGGTAAATCCACCTTCCTCAGACGGCTGAGCGACCTGTTTGGGGCCGAACTGATGACCGTCATCTGCCTGGATGACTACCACAGCCTCGACCGCAAGCAGCGTAAGGAAGCTGGCGTCACCGCCCTCGATCCTCGCGCCAACAACTTTGATCTCATGTACGAGCAGATCAAAGCCCTCAAAGAAGGTAAGAGCATCGACAAGCCCATCTACAACCACGAAACCGGGGAAATCGACCCCCCCGAACGGGTTGACCCCAACCGCATCATCGTGATTGAAGGTCTGCACCCCCTCTACGACGAGCGCGTCCGCGACCTGATCGACTTCAGCGTCTACCTCGACATTAGCGACGAGGTGAAGATTGCCTGGAAGATCCAGCGCGACATGGCCGAGCGTGGCCACAGCTACGATGACGTGCTGGCCTCCATCAACGCCCGCCGACCTGACTTTGAAGCCTACATCGACATTCAAAAGCAGTACGCCGATGTGGTGATTCAAATTCTGCCCACCAAGCTCATCCCCAACGACGAAGAGAAGAAAGTGCTGCGGGTGCGCCTGATGCAGCGGGAAGGCGTGGCCGGTTTCGACCCCGTCTACCTGTTCGACGAAGGCTCCACCATCGACTGGATCCCCTGCGGTCGGAAGCTCACTTGCTCCTACCCCGGTATTCGGATGCACTACGGCCCCGACAGCTACTACGGCCACGAGGTCTCGGTGCTAGAGGTGGATGGTCAGTTCGACCGCCTGGAAGAAATGATCTACATCGAAAGCCACCTCAGCAATACCTCCACCAAGTACTACGGTGAGATGACCGAACTGCTGCTGAAGCACCGCGAATACCCCGGTTCCACCAACGGCAGCGGTCTGTTCCAGGTGCTTGTGGGTCTGAAGATGCGCGCCACCTACGAGCGTCTGACCTCCACCAGCCTCAACGTCGCCACCCACGCCTAGGCGCAAAGTCCGACGAATCATTGTCTGGCTCATCATCAAGGAGAGGATACCGTTGCGTGTCCTCTCCTTTTCGTTGAATATTCCCCGGCTGCAAAAGAAGCCCCGTGGCGCGAATGACGGACACAAATTATCGAACCGCCTCTAGCCGCGATCTCACCGTCAGAATGTCGTCTGGGCGCAATGGGACCATCGCCGATTGGGTCACCGTCACCACATCCACCGATTCGCCGAGGGCGTTCAAGACCTCCAGAATACAGCCCGCTTCGCCATGGTCTGGATCGGGGACGGTATCCATAAAGGTGGCTATGTCGCCCTGCCGGAGGTTGTACTCCGGGAAGTCTCGATTCAAGGAAACGCGGCTATATAGTGGGCACCTCGATTAATTGCCATTTGGCGGCCTTCAAGAGGCTAGAACCCTTGAGATCACGTTGCCACTCCCAGAAAA
>JALQST010000394.1:2478-2764 GCA_023264315.1 Nodosilinea sp. BSH.14 | reverse complement strand
CAAGCCCGTAAACAGTGCTGAACTGCGGGCTCGGTTGAAATCGATGCTGCGGCTTAAACAGCAGTACGACAGCCTCCAAGCCCTGCTGAAACTGCGGGAAGACATGGTGAAAATGATCATCCATGACCTGCGCAACCCCCTCTCCAGCGTTATCCTGGCCGCCGAGATTATGCGCTATCCCAACCTGTCCCCGGGGAAACAGGAGCGCAAACTCGATCAAATTTTGACCTGTAGCTACGAGCTCAAGGCCCTGATCGATGACCTGCTGCTGATGTCGAAGCTGGAG
>JALQST010000394.1:267-2468 GCA_023264315.1 Nodosilinea sp. BSH.14 | reverse complement strand
CCCTACAAAAACAGCCCGTCGATCTGGTGGACTTTTGCCAAGCCGCCCTCGTTGGCATGAACGATGTGGCTGGCCAAAAACACCTCACCCTACAATCGCAGTTTCCGCCCCCGGGGGCATACCCAATCCAGGTGGATCCCACCCTCTTCCGGCGGGTGCTGGATAATCTGATCTCCAATGCCGTCAAGTTCTCCCCCGATGGCTCCGACATTACCCTCACGGCCACTCCCCTGGCCCACGGGGGCTTCCAGGTTTCCGTGGCCGACCTCGGCCCCGGTATTGCCCCTAACCTGCACCAGAAAATCTTTGAAAAGTACGAAATTGGCTCCCTCATGACCGGGGTGGACCAAATTGGCCTGGGGTTGGCCTTCTGCAAAATTGCCGTAGAA
The DNA here is from genome assembly GCA_023264315.1 of Nodosilinea sp. BSH.14. Classification (GTDB taxonomy): domain Bacteria; phylum Cyanobacteriota; class Cyanobacteriia; order Phormidesmidales; family Phormidesmidaceae; genus Nodosilinea. The sequence goes on along the minus strand of JALQST010000394.1, from coordinate 2,079 downwards.
GCCCACAGCGGCACCATCTGCGTCACCAATAACCTGCCTCGGGGCAGCATCTTCACGGTGGATGTGCCCGGTTTGGAGGGGGCTTAAGGCCAAATGCGTTCGGCGCGAGAATACCAGCGCAGCAGCACCCGGGCCAGGTGGTCGGGATGGTGACGCACGGTTAGGTTAGGGCGCTCGTCCATGATGTTGGCGGCAATGATGCGCCGCCACGAGACCATCACGGCCTCCCGGTCGAGGATCACCGGGCCAACCCCCTCCTGGGCATAGTGGCGAATGACGGCCTCGGAGGGGAGCGTTTTTTGTACCAACACCGCATCAAACAGGTAGTGGCCGCAGGCAGCATCTAGGGCACGGATGTGATCGGAGACGGCAAAGCCCTCGGTTTCCCCCGGCTCGGTCATGATGTTGCACACATAGATGCGGGGCACCCGCTGGGCGGCAATGGCCTTGACCAAGTCCGGTACTAGCAGGTTGGGGATGATGCTGGTGTACAGACTCCCCGGCCCGATGATGATGTAGTCGGCTTCCTCGATGGCGCGGATGGCCTTGGGCAGGGCGGGTGGATTGGGGGGCAAGCAGCCAATGTGGACGATGTGTCGGCGGGCCTCGGCAATTTTAGATTCCCCCACAATCCGGCGACCGTTGTCCAGCTCGGCCCACAGTTGCACATCGCTGAGGGTGGAGGGCAGCACCTGACCCCGCACCGCCAACACCTTGGAACAGGCGGCAATGGCCTGCTCAAGATCGCCGGTAATTTCGCCCATGGCGGTGAGAAACAGGTTGCCAAAGCTGTGGCCCACCAGGCCGCTGCCCGCCTCAAAGCGATACTGAAACAGCTCCGTCAGCAGCTTTTCCTCGTCCGCCAGGGCCGCCAAACAGTTGCGAATATCGCCGGGGGGCAACACGCCAATTTCCCGCCGCAGCCGCCCCGATGAACCGCCATCGTCGGCCACGGTGACAATAGCGGTGATGTTGGCGCTGTAGTGCTTCAGGCCTCGCAGGAGGTTGGAGAGGCCCGTGCCGCCGCCAATTACCACAATTTTGGGGCCTTTGGCCAACCGTCGCTGAGCCAGCAGGGCGTCCAGCAGTTGCCCTTCCTGACCGGGCAACAACACCTCGGTGATGACGCCCACGGTGCGGCTTTGGCCCCACAGAAGCAACCCTAGGCCAAACAAAACACCGAGCGGGCCACTAATGTAGCTGGGCACGTGGGTGGTGAACCAACGCAGAGCAGACCCAAGGACTTGCCCGGTGTAGAACACGGGGGTGAGCTTGAGCCAGGTCATGAGCCCAATGCCCACCAACAGCACACCCACCACGCTGAGAAAAATCCAGCGCTTCACCAGCAGACCCGGGGCCAGCCACCACACCAGCCGACTGGCCCGCTGGGAGGAGATCCCCGAGGGCCGCTGCCATCGACGCGGGTTAAGTCCCTTGGTGAGTTTGGCGAGGACGGTGGACAGAGGGTTAGGCCGCATCAGGGGGGAACGCTAAAATCGACATCAGATCTAGATGGAGCCAAACCCCACCCCGCTTTTCGGGGAAGGACTCGGGAAGCAGAGAGCATCCCTACCCTACCATCCCATCCCGGCCTGTCGCTTAGCCTGTATTCCGCATCCCGGCGGCAATGCCGTTGATGGTGAGTAGGGCACCGCGCAACAGTTCGCCCTGGCTATAGCGGGATCGGATAATGCCCGTGGCGGCCTGGTCTTTGTACTGGCGCAGCCGCTTTAGCAGGGCCACTTGCAGGAAGCCGAGGGGGACAATGGTGCCGTTGCGCAGATAGACGGAACGCTGGAGGTCGGGGTCGCT
>JALQST010000394.1:0-257 GCA_023264315.1 Nodosilinea sp. BSH.14 | reverse complement strand
TGGCCGGTGATTTGGAGCACCTTTTCGCGGGTCAGGTGAAATTCCTGGGAAATGGAGCTAAAGAGGGTGATAAAGCGATCCCGGTCGTCTGAATTGGACAACTCACGGACGTAGTGTTCGGCAATTTGCAGGTCTACCTTGGCTAGGGTCATCTCCACCTTGGAAACCACCATTTTGAAGAAGGGCCACTTGTGGTAGAAGTAGCGCAGCAGCTTCAGGTGTTCCTCGGGGGCCTCCTGCAAAAATTCCTCCAGGGC
>JALQST010000393.1 GCA_023264315.1 Nodosilinea sp. BSH.14 | reverse complement strand
ATGGTGGGCGAATGGAGGACGCGATCCACCCGCTGCTGCATGGATGGGGCAAGGGAAGGAGGCGTCATTGCCACGGGGTGAAACAGCACCCATTACCATAGCGAATTCTGGGCATCAAAGAGGTTCGTTTAAGCACAGCCAGCAGGTTATAGGGATCGGTCTACGGCCAGTAAAAAATCGCAGAATGACCTCACATTTTCAGCGAGAGCGTTATGGCAGTCCGCCAATTGCTCCACCAACGCCGCAACCCGATCAGGCCACAGTTCAAAGCCATAGCGATGAATCACCACATGGCGAAAAGTTGGGTGCGTTGGGCTTTACTCATCTGTGCTTGAGCAGTAGTTAGGAGCTGGCAAACAAAGAAGGTACCGTTTAGGCCGGGGAAACGGAGATATCCCATTTAGGCAGGTGTTTAGACCGCTGCCACTGCTGTTCAAACACCTTTAACTCGTGCTTGGGCACCGAGACTTGCTTGGGATAGATGCCCTCCACTAAACGGACGAACGGAGAGCCACCATTCCAGGTTATGCCGTCAACACCGCCTGGGCCATGACCTTCGTGTAGGCAAACGTCGTCTTCAAGGTCGGGTCAGCGTGGGACTGACCCTCCACGAAGTCTCGAATATCGGACGCCAAATTCGGCAGGTTCATTTCGGTTTTCTTGCGCCCTCGCGCCTGATAGTTGTCCAGGCACGTTATTCCACTACGCCGTTCATGAAGCCCTAATTGAACACTTTGGCGTTTCCATCCCAGATGGCTTTCGGCTTTCCGAGCTCAACCGTCGAAGTAGTCTTCCGCCACCTTCGCCATAACGGCTCGTTTCTTGGGGCCTGTAAGTTTTTGGGCCGCATCTTTCAGCGTCAATTTGACCGTCTCATCTAGCATTCGCAAGGCTTACTCTTCGTCAACCCCTCTAGCTTCTTCCTGGGCGACGGATGGTACTTTATTTTGGAGCGAGTCCCCTAGGGTTCGGCGGGCCAGTTAAACCCACGGGATTGCAGAATCTGGCGCTGGCGCTGGCGGGCGAGATTTTGCAGATCAATGCTGCGGTCGGTTTCGTCTACGATTTCGCCGGTGAGCACCTCTAGCACGTCCTCAAGGGTGACAACGCCGGAGACGCCGCCGTATTCGTCCACTACCACCGCCAGGTGTTCGCGGGTGGTTTGGAACTCTTGCAGGAGTTTGTCGGCCCGCTCGGTTTCGGAGACAAAGCGGACGGGACGGGCCACGTCGCGGATCAACTGTTGGCCTTGGCCTTGGATCAACGCCGTGAGCAGGTCGGTTTTAAACACCAGGCCCAGGATATGGTCGATGTCGGCGTCGCTGACCAAAATTCGGCTGTGCTGGGAGTTGAAGAGTTTGTCCTGGGCTTCGGCAATGGTCATTTCCCCCGGCAGATGGGTGAGGGCCACCCGTGGGGTCATGATGTTGATGGATTTGGTGTCATTGAGGCGAAACACCCGCCGAATCATTTCCGCCTCATCGGCTTCGATGATGCCCTCTTCGTGGCCGATCGTGGCCATTAGTTTAATTTCCGCCTCGTTGGTGCTGGGTCGATGGCTATGGCTAATGAAGGGGGCGGTCACGCGCTCTAGGGCCACCACAATCGGCGTAAAGAGCCAGGTCATCCCCCGAATGGGAATCGCCACCGCGAGGGAAATGGGGATGGCGTAGCGTTCGCCGAAAATCTTCGGGAAAATTTCGCCAAAGAGAATCACCAGCAAGGTGAGAACCGCCGTGAATATCCCTAACAGGGCATCGTGAAATACCCTGGCCGCCATGCCCCCAATCAGGACGCTGCCAACAATGTTAAACAGATTGTTGAGAATCACGATGGTGGCAATGGGGCGATTCACCCGCTTGCGGATAGCCAACAGCGCTAGGGCGGCGGGCTTTTGGGTCTCGGCCAGTTGTTGCGTTTTGAGGACGGGCACCGACAAAATCGCGGCTTCGCTGCTGGAGCACAGCGCTGAGCCGATTAACATCACGATAATGGCGATTAGGAGACTCAGCATAGGGCGGGCGGAGCAGACCGAGGAGGACACTGTTATGATTCTTCTAATCTTACGCGTTGGGGAGAGCGGCATGGTTGTGCGCTGCCCCCAAGCAGCCCCGCCGTTGGCCAAGGATACGGTTTTGGGCTGCGTAGGACATCGTCCTAGGGCCGTTCCCTAGGACTGTTTGCCCCGTGCCTACCCGATGTGATGCCACCCTCCCAGCCCATGAGCGATACCATTCTTGATGTCCGCCGTCTTTGCGTGCAGTTTGAGGTCGAAGGGCGGGTCATTCCAGCGGTCAACGACATGTCCTTCCAGGTGAAGCGGGGCCAAACCCTGGGCATTGTGGGCGAGTCGGGATCGGGTAAATCCGTCACCTCCCTGGCGGTGATGGGGTTGATTCCCTCTCCCCCAGGGCGAATTGTGGGCGGAGAAATTGGCTTCCACCCCCCCGATGGCCCAACGGTGGATCTGGCCCGCCTCAGCGAGGATCAGCGGCAGACCTACCGGGGTGGCCAGGTGGCAATGATTTTCCAGGAGCCGATGAGCTCCCTCAACCCGGTCTATACCATTGGGTTTCAACTGGTGGAGGCGATCCGCCAGCACCAAGATATTTCCCCGGAGGAGGCCCAAAGGCAGGCCATTGAACGCTTGCAGGAGGTGAAGCTCCTGCCCGCTGCTGGGCGGCATCGGGCTGAGATCCAGTCCACCTATCCCGCCCTCAGCGAAGCCGCCCTCACCGCCCACCTCGAAGCCCAGCAGCAGGCCATGCTGAAC
>JALQST010000392.1 GCA_023264315.1 Nodosilinea sp. BSH.14 | reverse complement strand
CGAAGGGTGAAAAGGCTTCGACAGGCTCAGCCTGAGCGGTATTTTATTCGCCAGCCTAGTCATACTGAGAATTGCTGGAAGTCGGCGCGGAGCGTTGCTCAACGGCTAGGTTTTGGCGTATGCTTGTAAGGTTGTCAAGTTTAGCGTATTGCAGCCATGGCGGTTCCTAAGAAGAAAACCTCCAAACAGAAGCGCGACCAACGTCGGGCCACTTGGAGACGCACTGCAACCCTTCAGGCCCAAAAGGCGCTGTCTCTGGGTAAGTCGGTTCTCACCGGTCGTTCCACCAGCTTTGTCTATCCCTCCGATGAGGATGACGAGGACGAAGAGTAGGTTTTCCCATTGCCCTATGGTCGCCATGGGAAAGCTATCGTCAAAGGGCAGGGTGAGCCGCTTACCCTGCTTTTTGTGTGTCCGATTGGGCGAGGGACATTGCTCGGGATTGAGCCAAGCGGCTTATCGTTTGGGCCGTGGTCAACCGGGCAGTCCTAGGCAGGAATTACAATAAAAGATGCCGCCGTCTGCAAGGGGTTTGCTCCCATGGCCGAAACCAGTCGCCTGATTTCCGATGATCTGTTCTATCCCGAAAGCGATGGGCAACCGATGACCGAAGGCGACGCCACCCGCGACTATCTGATCTACGGAGTCGAGGTGCTACGGCTCTATTTCCAAGGGCGTCCCAACGTCTACGTCTCTGGGAACCTGTTTATCTATTACGCAGAGGGCAACCCTAGGGCGTCGGTTTCGCCGGATGTCTTTGTCATCTTTGGCGTCAGCAACCGCCAGCGCCGCAACTATAAAGTGTGGCAGGAGGGGGGCAAACTGCCCAGCTTTGTGCTGGAGATCACCTCTCGCACCACCAAACGCCAGGATCAGGAGGAAAAGCCCAAGCTCTACGCCAGCCTTGGGGTTGAAGAATACATCCAGTACGACCCCACCGCCGATTACCTCAAGCCCCAACTCCAAGGCCAGCGCTTGGTTGAGGGCATCTATCAGCCCATTCCCCTGCTGACCACCGAGGCGGGTATTCCCTACCTGCACAGCCCGGTGTTGGGCCTCGATTTGCAACTCCATGATCCCTATCCAGCCTTGGGGTTGGCTCCGCTGCCCCGTGCCCTGCGGTTCTATGACCCAGAAACGGGCACCAAACTCCTTAATCGGGCAGAGGTCGAACAAAAGCGGCAGGCCCTAGAGCAGGAGAATGTGCTTATGCAGCAGGAATTAGATACCCTCCAGCAGGAGCGGGATGAAGCCCAGCATGAACGGGATGAAGCCCAGCGCCGAGCTGAAGCCTTGGCCGCCCGTCTGCGCGAGTTGGGCATCGAGATGGAGTAGCTCCCTGGCTATCCTGAGTTGACCTGTCCGTGGATCGTCGCCTCTAGGCGATCACCTGTCTCTAGACAACTACAAACCGCCCTGTTGCCCATCTCCAACCTGTAGCTAACCTGATTGTTTTTTCGCCATGACATCTGCCTTCCGTGATCTCCAAACCGCCCAGGGCGCTGAGTTTGACTTACCCCAGAAGCCGCCGCTGAGCTTTGGCAACGATGCCGCCGCCCTAGCTGCCGTCACCACAGGGGTGGTCTTGGTGGATCGTAGCCACTGGGGAGTCTTGGAAATGACCGGGGCGGATCGGCTGCGGTTCATCCACAACCAAACGACTAATGCCTTTACCCAGCGCCAACCGGGGGAGGGCTGCGACACCGTCTTTGTCACCTCCACCGCCCGCACGCTGGATTTGGCCACGGTTTACCTCACGGAAGAAACGCTGTGGATCGTGACCTCCCCCGGCCAGGATCAGCCCCTGCTGGACTGGATGGATCGCTACATTTTTCCGGCGGACAAGGTTCACCTTGCCAACCGCAGCGGGGAGATGGGCATATTTTCTTTGATCGGGCCAAGCAGCCACGGCCTGGTGCAGTCCCTCGGTGCCGCTCTTTCCCCAGAGAGTCCCTACGGTCAGCATCAGTTCCTAGCCGACCTGGGCTGGTGGGTGGCGGTGGGCAGTGGTCTGGGTTGGCCGGGATATACCCTGTTTGGCCCCATGGCCCATGCCGCTGAGGTATGGCAACGGTGCTGCCAAGCCGGGGCCATCCCCGCTGGAGAACGGCTGTGGGAGCAGTGGCGGATTCAGCAGGGCCGTCCGATACCGGGGGCCGAACTGACGGACGAGGTCAACCCCCTAGAGGCAGGGCTGTGGCATACCCTATCCTTCGATAAGGGCTGCTACATCGGCCAGGAAACCATCGCCCGTCTGAACACCTATCGCGGCGTTAAGCAGCAGCTTTGGGGCCTGCGCCTGAGTCAGTGGGCTGAACCTGGGGAGCCGCTTGTCCTCGGTGAGGAAAAAGTGGGACGGATCACCAGTGTGGTGGATACTGAAACTGGGGTGCTGGGCCTAGGCTATCTCCGTACCAAGGCCGGAGGGGCGGGGCTCACGGTCACCGTCGGCAGCGCCACGGCCCAAGTGGTGGATGTTCCCTTGGTGTCCCGGGGCTATCTGGCTGAGGATCTGACAGCGGCAACTCCCAGCACCTAGGCCGTTCCCAGGGCTTACCCAAGCTTGACCACCGCCCTTGGCCACCCTTCAACCCACAAGATGAGATACCAAATGAGTCAATCCAAACGCGCACTACTGACCGGGATTACGGGGCAAGATGGGTCTTACCTGGCCGAGTGGTTGCTCGATCAAGGCTACGAAGTGCACGGCATCATTCGCCGCACCTCCACCTTCAATACCGACCGCCTAGATCACATCTACGTTGACCCCCACAGCGAAGAGGCCCGCCTGTTTTTGCACTACGGCGACC
>JALQST010000391.1 GCA_023264315.1 Nodosilinea sp. BSH.14 | reverse complement strand
CGGTGGTTTCGGCAACGCTGGCAAGTCGAAGTCACCTTCCAGGAGGTGCGGGCTCATTTGGGCGTTGAAACCCAGCGGCAGTGGTCTGACTTAGCGATCCTACGCACCACACCTGCCCTATTGGCCCTGTTCTCGCTGGTCGTGCTCCTCACCCAGCGCCTGCACACCCACTTTACCTTCCCCCTACCTCATACCGCCTCGTACACGAAGCCTTGCCCGACCTTCGCCGATGCCTTGGCCTTCGTCCGTCGCTATCTATGGGCCTCTCGGCTTTTTCAGACATCACCCGATGACCTTGAGTACGTTAAAGTCCCTCGCCCGATCTTCGACACCTGGACCGAGTTACTTTGCCATGCCGCCTGATTGGATAAAGTCGAGCTTATGACAGTCGGAAAAATTCTATGAATGCCCTGGGATGTTGGTAAGCTGTTAACTCTTGTTTTTTGTGATCACGTTTTGGGGTCGCAGGTTCGGTGACGCCGTTTTGAGACGTTTGCAGGTCTTGAACCGTCCCAGGGCGGGCGCATTCCCCAGTGATCAAAACCCTTGTTATTGCAGAAACGCAACTGGTGGCAGGCATGGACAACAAACTGATGCTGATGATTCCGGGGCCAACCCCCATCCCCGAACAGGTGCTTTTGGCCATGGCCAAGCATCCCATGGGGCACCGAAGCGGCGAATTTAGCGCCATCATGGCCGAGGTGACGGCAAACCTCAAGTGGCTGCACCAAACCCAAAACGATGTGCTGATCCTGGCCTCCAGCGGCACCGGGGCGATGGAAGCGGGCATCATCAACTTCCTCAGCCAGGGCGACAAAGTGCTGGTGGGCAACAACGGCAAATTTGGCGAACGTTGGGGCAAGGTAGCCCGCGCCTTTGGTCTAGATACCCAGGAAATTACCGCCGAGTGGGGCAAGCCGCTCAATCCTGATGACTTCAAGGCCGCGCTGGAGGCTGACACCGACAAGCAAATCAAGGCCGTCATCATCACCCACAGCGAAACCTCCACCGGGGTGCTGAACGACCTCCAGGCCATCAACACCCACGTCAAGGCCCACGGGGCGCTGATCATTGTGGATGCCGTCACCAGCCTGGGCGCTTGCTCGGTGCCCGTGGATGAGTGGGGCCTGGATGTGGTGGCCTCCGGTTCCCAAAAGGGCTATATGATTCCTCCGGGGTTGGCCGTCGTCAGCGTCAGCGCCAAAGCTTGGACGGCCTACGAAACCGCCACGCTGCCCAAGTTCTACCTCGACCTTGGCCCCTACCGCAAAAACGCCGCCAAAAACACCACCCCCTTCACGCCACCCATCAACCTGTTCTTTGCCCTGCAAGCGGCCCTGCAAATGATGCAGAAGGAAGGGCTAGAGGCCATCTTTGCCCGTCACGACCGTCAAAAGCGGGCCACCCGTGATGCCATGAAAGCCCTCAACCTGCCTCTCTATGGTGGCGACGACTGCGCCAGCCCCGCCATCACCGCCGTCATGCCCCAGGGCGTGGATGCGGAGCAAATTCGCTCGGTGATGAAGAAGCAGTTTGACATCGCCCTGGCGGGTGGCCAAGATCACCTGAAGGGGAAAATCTTCCGTATGGGCCACCTGGGCTTTGTATGCGACCGGGATATTCTCACCGCTGTCGCCGCCCTAGAAGCCACCCTGTCCCATCTGGGATACAGCGACTTCACCCCTGGGGCTGGGGTGGCCGCCGCTGGGAAAACCCTGCTGGCCTAGGGGCTTCTCCCAACGTTTGGTTGGTCGGCTACGACAACGAGGGGCGAAATCGCCTCGCCCCTGCCAGTTGACCGTCAAGCTGCTGTTCGGGTGGCCCTAAAATGCCAAGCTTGCCCCGCCCTCAGTCCTCGTCTAGGGGCGCTGGCTGGGGGGATGGGCAAGGAACTCTAGGACGGCGTTGAAGGGCAGGGGCCTGCTAAAGAGATAGCCCTGGCCAATGTCGCAGCCCATCTCTTCTAGAGCCTGTCGGTGATCTTCGGTTTCAATGCCTTCGGCAATGGTGATCAGACCTAGCTTGTGGGAAACCTCAATAATGGAGTTCACCAAAATTTTGGCCCGGGGACTGGTGCAGATCTTTTGGGTAAAGGACTGATCAATTTTGAGGCTGTCAATTTCGCAGCGCTCCAGATAGCTGAGGCTCGAATAGCCCGTGCCAAAATCGTCTAGAGAGACATGAAATCCCGCTGCCCGACAGTCTTCAATGGCTTTGATGGCATCGTTTTCATCGAGGAAAATGCGCTCGGTGACTTCAAGTTTGAGGTGCTTAGGTGGCACCCCATGGCGCTGGGTGAGGGCCAGCAGTTTTTCGCAGAAGTTGGGCTCCTGAAACTGCCGAACGGAGATATTCACGCTCATAAATCAATAGAGAGGCGACCCTAGGCCGGGTTGCCATTGGGCCTGACAGGTGGCCAAGGGCATCAGATCGCTCCAGCGCTCGGCGGCCTTAGATTCACCGAGTTTGGGCACCGTCCAGTGAAGGCGCTGCTTCAAGAATCGGTACCAATGCTCTAGAGCAAAGCGCCTGAGGTAGGGTTGCCAGAGGTGCTCAAGGTCGGGGCAGGTGTCGCCGACCCAGGCTAACCACAACGGACGAGTCGAGCGGGGCGGTCCGTCATCATCAAGTCGTTGCACCTGAATCAGGGTCATCGGATGTTGAGCGGCCTGGCGAAAATGCATCTGGTGCCAGCGACGCACCCGTACAGAACCCAGTTTCGGATGCACAGCGGTTAGATCAGCGTCGGCCTCTCGCCAGGTTGTCGGGTGATTCAGCTTAAAACACTCGCCATGGACTCGGGGCCGTCCATGACCTGAAT
>JALQST010000390.1 GCA_023264315.1 Nodosilinea sp. BSH.14 | reverse complement strand
GGCTGTGGCCATGGCCTACGAAACTCGAAAGCAATTTCCGACGGAGCGCATTTGGATTACCAACGAGATTATCCACAACCCCTCGGTTAACCAGCACCTGCGGGACATGCAGGTGGACTTTATTGAAGTGGTGAACGGAGACAAGGACTTTTCCGGCGTAGGCAAAGGGGATGTGGTGATTTTGCCCGCCTTTGGGGCTAGCGTCCAGGAAATGGAGCTACTGAACGATCGGGGCTGTCAAATTGTGGATACCACCTGTCCTTGGGTTTCTAAGGTCTGGAATACGGTGGAAAAGCACAAGAAGGTGGATTATACCTCCATTATTCACGGTAAGTATAAGCATGAGGAGACGATCGCCACCAGTTCCTTCGCCGATACTTACCTGGTGGTGCTCAATCTAGCGGAAGCCCAATATGTGTGTGACTACATTCTGAACGGTGGCGATCGAGAGGAGTTCCTCGTCAAGTTCAAGAACGCCTATTCCGAGGGCTTTGACCCCGATCGGGATTTGGAACGGGTGGGCATTGCGAACCAAACCACCATGCTCAAGAGTGAGACGGAAGAGATTGGGAAACTGTTTGAGCGCACCATGATGCAGCGCTACGGCACCGCCAATGTCAATCAGCATTTCTTGGCGTTTAATACCATCTGTGATGCCACCCAGGAGCGTCAAGATGCCATGTTCCAAATTGTGGAAGAGCCCCTGGACCTAATGGTCGTGATTGGCGGTTTTAACTCGTCCAACACCACCCACCTCCAGGAAATCTCGATCCATCGGGGTCTGCGGTCCTATCATATCGACGCACCGGAGCGCATCGGACCGGGTAATCGCGTCGAACACAAGCCCTTGGATGGGGAGTTGGTGGTAGAGGAAAACTGGATTCCCGATGGGCCGATTACCGTGGGGATCACCTCCGGCGCTTCAACCCCAGATAAGGTGGTCGAAGAGGTCATTGAAAAGATTTTCGCCCTGAAAGCAGCACCAGTCTTAGTCTAGGCATGGGTTTGAGCCCTAGTTAAGAAATTAAGGGTTGTGGTAGGCGGCGAAGCCGGCCCCACCACAACCCTTATTACTGCGTGGGTCAAAGGATGACAGCCCCTAGCCCGACAAGCCAATAATCACCAAGGACAGGGCAACCCGCAGTCCTAATAAGCCCAAGCCAATCAAAATCGTAATAATGACCGCGTCACCCAGACGCTTTAACCAAGGGGGAGGATTCATAGCAGCCTCAATTCGATAACCATACAGAAGAACCAGTCAAGCAGCCGCCCCGTCGCTGCGGACGGGCCTAGGGAGGGGAGTACCCGCTGCGGGGCAATCCCCAGCAAATCCCCAGCATCCAACCAAGAACCTTGCCAGCAGAGCTATGCCGGCAAGTCTTCGCCCAACCAGCCTTGGCGCAAAGCCAGTTGCTCAGGACTCGCATCCGCGATCGGCACCAGCGTGTAGGACACAGGCTGCGGCGGATCCAGACGGATCGAATGGGTCTGGAGCGCATCCTGATGGAAAACCGTCAGCGCGATCGTGTCACCAGGGGCATAGTAGCGCAATTGCTCCTCCAACTTGAGCCCCACCCGGAAGCCATCCAGGGCCAAAATCTCATCCCCCGGCTCCAAGCCCACACGCTGGGCCGGACTGTCTTGATAGACAAACTGCACAAGGGTTTGGCCTCGGTTTTCCGCAATCGTCAGCCCCAGGCAAGGAACCGATGCGGTTTTGACCTCCAGCTTGAGGCCAAAATCCGCCAACACCGAGTCAAAGGGCAGTTCCTCCGTGGTCTGGAGGGCCAAATGGAGAAAGTCTTCCACATCCACTCCGGCCACCGCCCCAACAATGGCGTGCAGTTGGGCTTCCGTATATCCCACCTCCGGCTGGCCGAACTCCTGCCAAAGCCGTTGCAACACCTGATCCAAACAGCGCTGGTTGCGGTGTTGCGCCCGAATCATCAGATCGAGCAAGAAAGCCACCAATTCCCCCTTGAGATAGTAGGAAATCTGATTATTGTTGCTGTGGGCTTCCCGTCGGTAGAGCTTAATCCACGCGTCAAAACTACTCTCACTCAGGGGTTGCACCCGTCGCCCAGGTGTGGTTTGCAGCCGTGTAATATCCTGGCTCATCAGGTCCAGAAACTCCGCAGCCGTCGCTAAACCAGCCCGGTGGGGAATCACTCGATCGTAGTAACTGGTGACCCCTTCGCAAAACCAGAGGGAGGGGGTGTAGTTTTCCTGGTCATAGTCGAAGATTTCCAGGGCCTTGGGCCGAATCCGCTTGACATTCCAGAGGTGGAAAAATTCATGGGCCACCAACTGTAAAAAGCGTTGGTATTTTTCTGGCTCCCGGAAACCAAAGCGGGAATAATTCAACACACAGCAGTTTTTATGCTCTAACCCCCCAAAACCCTGATGGGCTAAATGCAACAAAAATAAATAGCGGTCGTAGGGTAACCCCCCAAATAACGCCGCCTCGGTTTCAATGATTTTCTGCGTGTCTTCAATCAACTGCTTGCCATTCAGATTACTGGCTCCCCACACCACGAACTGATGGGATTTTTCCGCCACCTCAAAGTCAAAGGTTTGATGGATGCCCACTTCCACCGGGCTATCCACCAGGGTGTCAAAATCCTGAGCATAAAACGTTGCCGCCCCCGTTGTGGTTTCCTGCTCTTTAAGGGGTAACGTCGTCGCAATCTGCCATGTGGGTTCCGGGGGAATGACCGTTAACGTTAGGGGGCATTGCTCATAACCCGGTACGTAGAAAAATAATGCCGCTCCGGTGAAGAAACCGTGGCTATCGTCAAGGTGGTTGGTGCGGACGGTCAAGTCATCGGCGTAGATGCGATA